>JACQMD010000049.1 GCA_016203755.1 Candidatus Roizmanbacteria bacterium | reverse complement strand
GCCGGCTTTCTTGAACCTGCTGCTGATATATCGATACTCCTGACCAACTCTCCCTGGGTCGTTACTTCTACAACGATTTTATTTGTTCTTTTACTGTCAAGTACAAACAGGGTATCGTTGTCAGGATTATATTCGATGCCTTCAGGGTCTACGATGCCAAACACCTCAACATCAAAATTGGTCACCTGATCATCGCCTGTGGGAATAACGCCGTCAAATAGGCCGTTTGTCCCCGGATCAATGACATACACTTCTTTACCCACCCCATCTGCGATATACAACTTTCCTTGGTTATAAGCAATCCCTTCAGGATCGGTACTGTTGAAATCAGCTGTTGAAAAGAATGATAAGACGTCATCACCCGTCCCGAATACTCCATCCAACCCAAGATCTACTTCATAAACCTTTTTTTTATTATCATCTGAAAAAAAGTAATGACCATTATTTGTATTGATTGCGATGTCGGTCGGCTCGTTTGAAAAAAATGTCGTATCTGTTGTTGATACTACGTCTCCTGTCAGCGTTGATTCAAACACATTTTTTCCTTGATAAATCGGCATCTCTTCTACTTCAGAATCGGTAATAAGGAGAGTGTTGGTTATCGGATTGTAGGTAATGCCCGCTGGATCAGGAGAAGGTGGAGTCCAATGAGAAGTGTCGTGGGTTGCAACGAGCGTTGCAACAATAGTTTCTGCCGCATTGATTCGAGTTGTTTGGCTTGTTAGGACAAATAAAAACACTCCTATGCTCATGATGCCGAAGATAGAAAATACTCGTTTATAATTCATATGGACCGAGGATAGCATACACTTCATATCTGCGTCCAGATAACAAAGGTGAAGAGTTTATTCCCACCGCCGAAGTCACGTTCGAAGAGTGCCACTTTTCCATTGTTTTTCAGCTCTCTTCCCCACTCACTTCTATCTTCAAAATCCTGGTTTTTTGCTGCTTCGGCTATCGACAGACCAAGCGGAAGCTTTTGGGTTCCTCTTTGAATCGTCGTAAAGCCGTCAAGATGTGCATATATCGTCTCCAGCTGTTCGTAATCATGTGCATTGGGATGCTGGTTAGGCTCCGGATTATTTGAGTAATCCATACAAGTTCCCAACGGCGTATTGTTAAAATTTTCATCCTGGTGGTCAAGACCGAGTGTATGACCGACCTCCTGACACATGACGAGGTTTCTCCACGCTGGTGTATTGTAGGTGGATGTTGTGAAGTACGTATCATTCGTCTTGACAACACCCTGGACAATATGACTGCCGCTTGCCCAAATCTGCGCAAGTCCCAGCCACCCGTTATTGCCATAGCGATAGTTACATACTTCTACGCGTCCGCTGGTAGGTCGGCATCGCCGGGCATTTGTTCCGCCGGGAACAATAACGGTGTCGAGTACCGAAGAAAGGCTCCAGTCAGCAGACGTCGTTGTCAGATAACTATCCCACGAGGTAGATACATTATCGCCCAATGTAAGAGTGAATGGATTGCTGGTTCGAGCCCAGTGGTAGTTTCCCCAGGAATGATTAGCGTAGACTAAAGCAGCAGAAAGGCTTATGAATAACAAAATGGTGATTAAGAACAGAGACGAACGGGTAAAAAGTTTCATAGTAGTATGACTAGTTTTTTACAACTATAAGATAAAGTGCCAGGATTGTCAATAATCAGAATTCTACAAGGTGAGCGTTGGAGTCGGGGATTCTTCGGGCAATGTAGAAGTCGGTGTGGTGCTTGGGGTTGCGCTACTTGTTGGTGCAGCCGATGGGGTAGCCGTAATAATTGATGTAATTACAGCACTTGGGGTGGCCACTGGCTGTTTCTTAAATATACCCGTTGCTTTTCCAGGAATCACATGGATGCGCTTTGCCAAAATGCCGCCTGTCTCAGAAAGATCACCAACTGCCACGATTCGCTGCCCGACAGCAAGAGAAGCAAGTGTTCCACTCTCACTTGCTTCCTTTGTTTTAATAACGGTTTCGTCGTTGACGATAATCGTATAGAGAAGAGCCTCTTGGATTTGATGAGAAAGGGTCACTATCGAGCCGGAAATATCCATAATCATTCCTTGTACCGCACGTCGTTTCATTTGTGCTGAAGCAGTTGCTTCCTGCACAAACAGTTTCTTTACTTTAAATTTACCTGTTTGCGTTGCCGTTTGTCCTTCTTCAGTTCCAATGGCTGCAATAATATCTTTAAGTTTGATAGCGCCCAGTTTAGCTTGTTTGTTGTCCTGTCCCACAACTTTTGTTTGTTTGTCAATGGTTACTTCCTGTTTCTTTCCCTTTTTTTCTTCAACTTGAATCGTATTACCACTCACATCATCAACTGAACCGACAATTACCTGATCCTCCTGTTTTTTACTGTTTCCCTGATTGTCTTTGTTTTCTTTTTGTTGACTGCCTTGATTTTCTCCCGACTGGTTTTCCTTTTTAGTCTGTCCTGGAGCATTTTGCTTTCCCTGACCAAGTGCATCTTTGCCAGTCACGAAAAATACCGCTACAAGTGTTATGAGCATGGCGGTTGCACGTAAGTATTTGTTAAACTTCATCGTCATAGACAACGTTTAAGGTAATAGTTTTTTCTTGTCCTTCTGCAGAGTACGCCGTGATAATCAGTGAGTTAATACCCGGTGATAATTGTACCGTTGTTTCAAACCGGCCGTCAAATGTGCTTTCTACAATAGTTTCATCGGTTTCAGTAAATATAGCAATAGTTGTGCCGTTTGTTGTTCCCTGGACTAAAATTTCATTTTCTACTACAAGAGTCCCGTCAGTCGGACTTTCAAGAGTAAGGGTAAGTTCGGCAGGAGTCGGTTGTTGTATTGGTTGTTGAATGATAGGAGGCGTTTTCGGCGGTTTTAAAAACATCGTATAACCAATCACTAATAGACCAACAAGAATACCTACTACTCCAAAAACTAAGACAGGTTTTGAAATTGTTTGTTTTTTGGTATGCATTTCGGAAGGCATACCGCTTTGAGAAGTGTTGGAAATGGTTGCTTGAGGCGTTTCCGGCATGTTTCTATTATTGAGGATTTTATGCTACATGTCAAGAAACAAGATGGATTACTATTCCTACATGATCAAGAGTTGGAAGTAGTGCCGTCAGGGTCGGCGAGGCTGAAATGTAAACCTCTTGCATCAGTATTGAGTGAAATAGGTACCAATTGCAATAAGTACTGCGCCTATTGCCCAATACTCAAACGGGATAAAGAAAAAGGTGTGTAGGCGTGTTTTATTGGTATTGCTATTTAGTTTTTTCCCGACGAACCAGATAACGAGCGCTGAAAGCAGATAGCCCAGTGCCGCCATCCAGGATTCTTCGTTTCCGAGTAGAGAGCTTAATAACCATTGTGTGATGAGTGCGAATCCGAATCCGATAACAAAAACAAGAAATCCCCACCCTGTCCAAATTATCATACTTCTACTATATCATAGTAAACTGGGAGTTATTACTCCCACGGAGTCATGAGTTGAAAGTAGTTTCCGTCAGGATCGGCAAAAGTAGCAATCCAAAATCCCTGTCCGCCAGAGGCGGATCCGGC
>JACQMD010000048.1 GCA_016203755.1 Candidatus Roizmanbacteria bacterium | reverse complement strand
CTTTAATAGAGTACATCTAACACATTTTGCTGACAAGACACTACTATCAATTATGGGAAAATTACTCTTCTTTCGCCCTGTACTGCAATGCCTCGGCAATATGTGAAACCTCAACACTTTCTTTTCCTGCCAAATCGGCAATCGTTCGGGCGAGTTTGATCATTTTGTGATAACTGCGGGCGGAGAGCGTGAAACGGTGGACTGCCTGTTTTAACAACTCAATACACTCATCTGACATCGGACAATACGTGCGCAAGTCACGACTTGTCATTTCTCCGTTTGCTTGCAAGCGAGTTCCGGCAAATCGTTTTCGCTGAACATTTCTCGCTTTTTCAACGCGGTCGCGAATCGTTTCACTTTTTTCACCCGGTTTTAACTTGGACAATTGGTCAGGCGAGAGTTCAGGACAATGCAAATGCAAATCAATCCGGTCAAGGAGAGCTCCTGATACTTTTTGTTTATATCGTACAATTTGCCCCGGCATGCATTTGCACGGCTTTTTGGCACTTCCCAGATTTCCGCAAGGACAGGGGTTAGCAGCAGCAACGAGGATAAATTGCGCGGGGTACGTGACTTGACCGGCTGCACGGGCAATAGAAATATATCCGTCTTCCAACGGTTGTCTCAAAGCCTCCAATACGGATCTTGGGAATTCGGGCAACTCGTCAAGAAACAGTACACCCCGATGTGCAAGAGATATTTCCCCTGGCAGGGGAGTGCTTCCACCACCAATAAGTCCAATGCGAGACGTAGTATGATGTGGACTCCGGAAGGGGCGTGTTTTAATAATAGATTCTCCGGGCGGAATATTTCCCGTAATTGAATAAATTTTTGTCGCTTCAAGCGCTTCTTCTTCGGTAAGCGTTGGCAGTATTGAGGGAAATGCACGAGCCAGCATCGTCTTCCCTGCTCCGGGAACGCCGTGTAATAGCACATTGTGCCCGCCCGCCGCAGCAATTTCAAGTCCCCGCTTTGCCTGCTCCTGTCCTTTAATATCTGCCATGTCAAACGGCGTTTCAACTTCTTTTTGCAACGATGCAAACGCAACATGTGGCTCGGGAGTAAGCGTTATGATGTTATTCAAATAATTAACCAGTACTTCGAGTGATTCGATACCATACACGTCTATTCCGGAAACGACAGCTGCCTCATGGGCATCAGCTGATGGCACAAAAAACCGTTTCAGTTTCTGCTCCCGCGCCATAAGGGTAAAAGGCAAAATGCCGTTGGTGTGGCGAAGTTTCCCGTCAAGCGACAGTTCGCCGACAACAACAGCATCGGTTAGATCTGCGGTCAATTGTCCGGATGCAAGTAATATTCCCAACGCAATGGGAAAATCATACGCCGGTCCTTCTTTGGGAAGATCAGCGGGAGCAAGATTTACGGTAATCCGGTATGTTGGAAAGTCAGCGTTGATATTGAGGATTGCAGCTCTTACCCGCTCTTTTGCCTCCGATACTGCTTTATCAGGAAGTCCCACCAGATGAAATGCGGGAAGACCTTTTTTGATAATATTAACTTCTACTTCCACCGGCACCGCATCAAGCCCAACCACCGCAGCAGAGGTAACTTTCGCAATCATGTGGGATCAGTATAGCAGACTTTGACGGCAAAGATTCACTACGGACAAATTTAATTTTCAATAACAATCACATTGTAGTTACTATTTGCTCCTGATACAGGAGGCATACCGTTTCCACCTAAAACCACCGTTCCTGCAGAAAAACTCTTTCGATAAATTCTTCGTTGAACATCACTGGTCGAAATAGTATCACCAGTTAAATTCCAGGAGGAATCAATCCAACCAGGAAGTGTTACCGTTCGATTATCCAAAGCGATAAAGATTGCAGCATCTCTTCCAAGGGTAAACGTAAGGTAATTTGGTGAGGTGACATATTTATCGGCGTTTGCAGTCTTAATATAGGTTTTTCCGACATAGGCTGATGGAATTACGGTGAATGTGTATGTTCTATCTGTATAGACAACTTTACCAACGGCCAAGGTATCTAATACGTAAGTTTTACCGTTACTAACAGTAAGATTTGTAATTAATGGCTGTGTTGGAATAACGATAACCGTATAGTTGCTGTCAGCGTGAGCAACGGGAGCTACACCATTCCCCCCTAGTGTTACTTGACCTGCAGGAAAATCTTTCTTATATAATCTACGATCAACCGATCTTTGGGTTTGCGGATCAATATCATTAGTGCTTAATTTGTCCGCAACTAACGCCCATGTGCCGTCAATCCAGGCAGGAAGACTGGTGGCTCGATCATCAAGAGCTATAAGAACTGTTGATGCAACATTTATATTAAAACGCAGGTGTGTTGGACTTGTTGCATATTTATCGGCGTTTGCAGTTTTAATATAGGTTTTTCCGACATAACTTGAAGGAACTATTGTAAATTTATAGTTTCTATCTATATAGATGGTTTTGTTGACATCAAGGATATCCACTCCGTATTGCAAACCCGAACTGACGAGAATATTAGAAATATAAGACGGAGTAGGTGTTGGACTGGGAATCGTTGGTGGTGTTGGAGTCGCGATGGACGACGTTGGAGTCGGCGTAGAAGTTGGTGTCGGTGACAGTGTAATAGTAGGTGTTGGTGAAGGAAGAGACGTCGACGTAGGAGTAGGAGTTGAAGAAGGAACAATAGTTGGCGTTGGGGTCGGACTTACCGTTTCTGTTGAAGAAGTCAGCGCATGAGCTCCAGCATTTCCTCCATAGGTATAATCAATCACATTTCCATTCAAGATTGCTTTTGTGAGATTTCCGGTTGCATTATACTGATAGGCAAAGTCGTATCCGCCTGTCTCCTGTGCAGTAGTTAATCTGTTCAAATTGTCATAACCAAAATTTTGTGTCGAAGATCGCATTGCGTTTTGGATAGCGGTGATATTTCCAATATTGTCATAAGAGTACTGTAAGTCCTGCACGTCAGACGTCGAAATTCGGTTGAGGCGAAAATTGTCAGTGTTGTAACTGAAATCGGTAGTTGTGCCATTCTGGTATTGCTTTTTCACAATTTTGCCTTGTGCATTGTAGTCAATATTTCCCATGATGCCAATGACGGAATCTAATGCTCCTTGTGGATTGTAGGTAGACTGAACAACTTCTCCATCAGGATACGTGCGGGCTACAGGACGATTAGTAGCGTCATACGTAAATTGTGTCGTCCAGGTAGTTCCGTCAGTAATGCGCTGTTCCTGTGTTTTCCGCAGTCGATCATCATAAGAATATCGCTCTATACCGGCACTGTCATGCACTTCAGAAAGTATACCGATTTTGCCGGTATCGTATACATAGGTAATGTCGGTATCAGTGGGATAGTCAACGGTGGTTATTCTATTTAATTCATCGTATACATATGCAGTAGTCTTCGCACGATTATCAATTTGTGACAGGAGATTGCCGACAAGATCATACCCGTAATGCCATACGCCAAGATCCGGATCGGTTTGCGTAATTTTTCTTCCCAACGAGTCGTAGACAAAATCAATACTATTTCCGGAAGCATCAGTAATTTTAGTAAGATCATCGCGGCCGTTGTATTGATAGGTAGTTGTATATGGTGTCCCAGCGTTTAATTCATCGACTTTGACAATTTTCCCGTACGCGTTGACATATTGTTTTACGCTGTTACTTTTTTCATCTGTGATTGTTACAATCCAATGATCAAATGCTGTTCTTTTTGTCGTCCCGTCCGGATTAGTGACAGTAATAATCCTTCCGATCGGATCATAGGTTGTTACGATATTTCTTGCTCCTGCAAGCGGTGTTACGTAGGAAGTACTCACGGCATCAAAATGGGGGACTGTCTGTTTCTCTATAAGACCGCGATTATTGTAAAAACTATCAACAACAATCTGTTGTGCTGTGTCTTCCGCGTCTGCCCGCGACTGGACGGTTCTTCCCAACCCGTCGACAAAAGTATACCCATCAAGCGTGCCGGAAGCACCACTCACTTCCCGTCGTGACACAAGCGTCCCCTCAGGAGCTGTCCCGTCAACGAGGTATTGATAACTGACCGTTGGAAAATTGTTGCTATCGTACGGTTGAATTTCTTTGGTAATTCTCCCAAACACATCGTACACATATGAAGTAGTAAGCCCATTCGGATCAGTTTTTGAAAGGATATTGCCGGTTCCGGGATCATAGACAGCAGTGGACGTTTGATTCTTTGCATTCACCGTGCGCTCCGGATACGTATAGGTACTATCAGTAACACCAAATACATACTGTGTTGCATGATTATTGGCATCGATTGTTTTGGTTTGATTACCATAACCGTCATATTCGTATTGAGTGGTGGGATTTTGTCCAATATCTGACCAGCGTTCTTCTTTTGTCAAATCTCCTTTTACAGGCACATCATCCGGAGTTGCGTGACTGTCGTAGGAGAACCAGTTTTCACTTACTCGGATTGCATCGTCAGCCGCACGAAGTAAAGTATGTTTTTTGGTGTTGACAATCCAAGCCGGAAGATTGTAAATATAGTCCGAATATTCAAATCTCTCATCTCCTGTAATGCTTACATCGCCCTGCTCGGAGAGTTTGGTAATGTTACCGTAATTATCGTAGGTATAATCAACTTGTGTCATTTTAGGATTGGTTGCTACCCCATCGTACATGTATGCTTTTTGTTGAGAGAGTAGCGTGGTATATATCCCATTGGTATCCGTACTGCCCCATGATTGTTCTTCTTTAGAATAGACAGCACCTTGCGCATCTTTGACTTCTTGCTGATAGAGTTTGCCTTTCAGCGCATCATCCTGATGGAATAAATACTTCATCGTGGTGTTGTTTGGATCAGCCATCCCCACTTGACCAAATCCTCTGAATTCTTTATCCTGCCAGTCGTATAAACCGTTTTCATAGGCATATGAGGTTACATCATTAGTGGCATGACTGCCACTCATTCCGTTATGAGTGGTTACTGCACTGACGAGCCATACCGGGAAGGGAAGATCGGCTACATCATCAGCTCCTGTATTGTCAAATTTTATGGATGAAATGTACGAGAAACTTGCGGTGCCGCCACGGGTGGTATGAATCGTAGAAAGAAGGTTGGAAGCATAGCCTTTGTTTATCCAGACCCTCCACGTTACAATACCTCCATTTACCTGAATACTTTTGACAATATCTGCAAGTCCATCTCCATCTACATCTGCAATTCTGACCTCACTTTGATATAAATACGCGTCAATGGCGGCATTGTCGAGCCAATTCTCATATTGCGTGTTCCAACCTTTTCCATTATTTAACCATACTCTCCAGTTGACAACACTACCATTTACCTGGATACCTTTGACAATATCCGGTAAATTGTCTCCGTTAACATCTGCCAAAGTCACATCAGCTTGCAACAGATGCGCGTCGATGTCTGCATGATCAAGCCAGTTTTGATATTGGGTGTTCCAGTTACTTCCCGTGTTTAACCATACCCTCCAGCTGACAATACCTCCATTATCCTGAATGCTCTTCACAATATCTGCCAACCCGTCTCCATTTACATCTATTATGAGAACCTCTGGCTGATTTAAATACACATCAATACTGGCGTTGTTGATCCATGTTTCATATTGAGTCTTCCAGCTGCTTCCCGTGTTTCTCCATACTTTCCAGGTAACTATACCCCCGTTTACTTGTATTCCCTTAACAATATCCGGTAATCCATCTCCTGTTACGTCGACTAATCGTACATCGCTTTGTTGTAAATGAGCATCAATATCTGCCCGATCGAGCCATTCCTGGTGTTGCGTATCCCAATTCTTTATCTCCGGATAATAATCAAAACTCGTTGCCGGAAGGGCTGATCCGTCGCTTCCCCGCTCAATGATGGATTGTGTCAGATTGAGCGTATCTGTTTGCGCGTAGTTTACGTCGTAACTCCTGACAACACTTCCCCCGGCTTTAATGGTGATAGTTTTCAGACGATTTGTGTCAGCACTCCGGCATCCTTGCGAGTACACCACTCTCTCTTTTGGATTTCCTTCATATAGAAATTCTATGACGCGCTGTTTGTCATTGTTATATTCAATTGTAGTCAGGTAGCTCAAACTGTTGAGCTCGTTGTATGAATAGTAGATATGATTCCCGTGTGTATCCTCAATCTGATCAAGCTGCCACGAACGCACATACACGGGACTTATACACCATAACTCCGAATCCATCCGTGACCCGAACCGGTATTTGGTTCCGTCTTTGGTAGTTACCACCCAGTATTCACCGCGTTCGTTTTGTGAACCAACGCCTGACTTTTGTATGTTAAGGAATGACTCAATCTTCGTGTGATACCGGTCTTCGCTGGCAACATACACCAGGTCATACGTCACACCTTGAAAATGAAGCCGTAACACATCATCGGTCTGGTCACTGAAGGTATTCCGTATATCAAGTTCAATATAGTCATGGCCCATTCGCCACCCGGCTCCAGCAATTTGTAACGGATCGCCCGCTCCCAAGCTGCTATAAGAAAGTGATACTGACGGGGTCAGACCATGGGTTGCCGGAGGAACGGTGATCGGATAAGAAAATGTTGCACTGCCGGTAAAGAGATCTGTCTGGTATCTGTCCCGCTGTTCGGCAGGGGTTGTTTTCATCGGCACTGTATCAACGTTTGCAAAGACGGGAGAAAAACTTAGAAAATACAGTAGTAACAAAATAAGAACAAACTTCTTGTCAAGATTTAACACAATACTATTCTCAGGACGAATCAGTCCTTTTTTAAAAATGTTAAACAATTGCTTTTGTGTGTAAAATTGCATAGGATGAATTAAAAATTAGTACGATTCTTCATTGGTCTCTCTCCATATAAATCTATGAACTCTTCATTCTTGTAATACTGCCACCAATGCATATCCCATTTTGTCCCTGATGCTTCTCTTTGAAGATGTAAATTGTTAGCATCTAGCCATTTTTGGCTATATCTACGTTCGGGATATAATGTCTCTCCAAATTTCACGATATAATCTGTCGTTTTATCTCTCAAAGAATAACCTGTAGTCAATTGTAAATTTCTCAGATCATTTCCATGAATTTTATTGAGCGATGAATTAACACCTTTTTGAATTCTTATTTTTGATGTATCTTCATTGACTAAATTATTTATTTTATTCTCGATATTTCTCAATGATTTCGAGCTTGCTGCAGCGACTTCATCTTCCTGTTGTAATGCCGTCTTTGTTATTCGCCCTCCACCGGATACCATCGGAAGCGCAGTAGTAATTCCTTGAGCTACCAAAGAAAGATATCCTACGGGATCTTTCGGATTTTCCTGGACATACGATATTGATTCCTGCCAACCCGCTATGTCTTGTTCGAAATCAGGAGAAGAAGCAATAGCCGTTGCCCAACTACTCACTGCAACTGCACCTACATATAAAGCTGCAGGTATGAAAATAAAATTCCCGCTCGGATCGGTGTATTTCAGTGGATTATTGCGCACGTAGGCGTAGCGATTGAGCTGTTGAGGATCGTACGGATCGGGCAAGAGTGGATCCGGCTGGGCAAAGCGTTGAATATGAGAATCGTAATAGCGTGCGCCATAGTAATAGAGTCCTGTTTCCGCATCCTTCTCCTGACCGGTAAAGAGATATTTGCTATTTGTTCCGCCTGATCTAATAGCTCCGTATGGATAGTAAGCAGTCTCCTCAACCAGGCTACCGTTTTCATTGGTCAACACGCTGGTTGAATTCAGGTGGTCGGTATGGTAAAAAACTTTCGTAGTGTCAGGATTTTTCCGCGCAATCAATTCATCATTTGCATAATAGTACGAGGTGTTTTTCGTCGAGTTGTCTGTCAGTTTTTTGGTTTCAAAATACTTGTCCGGACTGTAGACAGTCTGCTTCAGAGTTCCGTTCTCGTACTCTTCTTTGACCACTCTTCTTCCTTGATGGTCATAGAGATATTCCGCAACCAGTTGATTTGATGTGCAGTTCTTAACTGAGGCAACCTGATTGGCATCGTTGTAGGTATAACAATATTGACCGTCGGAGGTCATATTGCCATTGGCATCGTAGGAATAGGTAACCAGCGCAAACACAGTTTGTGCTGAAGCGTTCAATAGCAGAAGAAGCGTTATAAAAAGACTGATAATTTTGTTGAGTCTATGCGGCATATTGGTCACCTGTCCAATCGTAATCTGCCTGATCATACAGATAGTGAGTCACTATTTCATTGACACCGGTGTCAAAAGGGGAGTTTAGTGATAACTGGAGTTTGTTACGAGTCTTCTGAGG
Organism: Candidatus Roizmanbacteria bacterium; assembly: GCA_016203755.1. Classification (GTDB taxonomy): domain Bacteria; phylum Patescibacteriota; class Microgenomatia; family 2-01-FULL-40-14; genus JACQMD01. Next base: position 6,342 of record JACQMD010000048.1, on the reverse strand, counting down.
TAATTATTAGACAATCCTGTCTTACTGCGTAATCCTTGTCACAATATCGTCAATATTGTTCTTGAGTCGTTTTGAACCTTCTTCTTCGGCAATAGACAGTGCTCTTTCAGCCCGCTCCAACATATACTCTTTTTCACAAGTCTTCAACGAGAGTAACATCTCAAGTTCTGTCCGAATATCGGCAACTTCCTGAATGCGCATACCCCGCATCGCGTCACCAAATCGGGTAAGCGGTAACTGGTAGGTATCTGACGCGGAAGGTAATCCAAAAAACGCCTCGCCACGGGCTATAATATGATACAAGTGAGTCGCCTGAACCAGATTGTTCGGCTGAGCTTGCTCAATAAGACGACGGGTGGCCGGATCGTGCGCGAGTGAAAAAAATGATGTTTGATCTTGAAGATAAAGAAATGCTGAAAATATTGTCCATAAGGCAAAATATTTATCCTGGTCGAAATCAGAGAAATAGGTAATCGCCTGCTTTCCAGTCCGAATAGATGCCTGATAATATGAACGGAATTTGTTTGCAAATGAATCAGCGCCGCTGATACAATAGGCACTTGAGTACGTGGTTGCTGCATATGCCTGCATTTGTCTGCTGCCAGTTTCGTGAGCAATTGCTGAAAGTTCTTCATAAAAAGAAAGAAGTGTCGGAAGAGCCTCTAATGGAAGTATAAGTCCACCAATTGCTCTCCCTTTAAAGTAAAGAGATGTTCCCAATAATTCTAACAATTTTCTCCTCGCGGCTTCGCTGTGTGCATGCACTAAAAGCATCCGTATATGATCGATAATAAGATTGCTTATCCGAATCGTATCCTGAACTTTTCCTTTGAAGACAAGTTGACTCGTATCAACAACAACTTTTTGTAGAAAGTCATATACGTCATCGTGGCTGAAAAATGTTTCCTCAAGCTTCACTCCAAACAGCGAACACTGATCCAAGTGAAGACAATAAAACAGGTATTCACGGTCGGACTGAGAAATCGTGAGTAAATCACAAAACGTCTGCAGTTGTCGCGGCGTAAACAACCGCTCGCCTCGTAACACCCGGGAAAGAACACTTGCATCAATCTCAACAAACCCCAGCCGTTCCCACATGACAAGCGCCAGTTTGTTCAACGACATCTTATTTCGGAAAATGATCTTATTGCCCTCACGGGAGTAAAACTTACGAAGTGTTTGTGGAAGGTGTGTATACATACTCCTCACCTAGTATCCTATCACATGAGGTAAAGGGTACATCGATCCATCACCGAAGCAGAGATCACCCTGGCAATCATGTGGGATCAGTATAACAAAAGAATTAGTTGAAAGCTGAGGAAAATTAATCTATTTTGTATTGCTTATCTCGAATTATAGATTGTACTGTGTATAATGAGAAAGTGTTGTTATTAGTGTTGCTTCTCCAACAAATCCTAACTTTATACACTCTTCGCTCGTACTCAATGCAGTTGCTATCTCAGGTAATCGAAAATAATCATCCGGATCAACATACAGAGTTGCATTGGTATGAGCATCTTTACCCTTTGATTCCATCACGACTTTGAGTAAGTTAATACCTAATTGCGAGCTCACCTGTTTTAATACTGCTTCTCCCTGTCCTGTTGCATCACGTTCAAACACTCCAGCTAATATACCAACCTGAGCATTGACAGGTCCAATCTTCTGAGCGATAGATGCAACTATTGAGGCAGGTACTTCATCAAATCCGACCTTCAATAGAAATTCACCTTCATTGATTAAACCATCATAATCATGAATGTCTGATAACACTCTGCTAAGCCCAACAAGAAGAGGTCGTTCAGCCTGTAGTAAGTGTTGTTCTATTTTCCATCTTCCTGTATTTGAAACACGTATTTTTGTAGGAGTAAGTAAACTTTCTGTTTGAGACGTATTGACAATACCGTAGAGAACGTTAAACAAACCAACGGTATCACGTTGAGTTTTTTGTATTCCTTCAATGATATGAAAATAAGTAAGTCTTCCTGGTTTTCTTTGATTTACTCGACTTAACAAAGCTTGAATCCGTTTACTTTCCACTCCTTTTTCATCAAGTAAGTGCCGTATCATATCGGCGTATTGCTTTCTCATGTTCAACTCCTCCTCTTTAATTCTTTCTTTATTCACATGCCGAACTTCCTCTGCCCCGTCGGGGTCTGTATGGAAGAAATGTATCCACATGGGGTCATAGATTTTTCCTTTTTCTCTACTGACTTCGGTATGAATCACATCATTAGGACCGACCGTAGTATTTAATTGAACTTGCTGTCCATTAATAGTTGCGCGCAATGTTTTTGGCCAGAGATGTGGAGAAAAGCTTTTGGTATAATCTAAAATAGTGGAATTTTGGGGTATAGTCAAAGATCGTATTCGCCCTTCATCGTCTTTACCCTGAACCCTCATATAACCCTCCGGTGTACGCGGCTCCAAAAGCCGAGCGGCCCGGGCTGAATGCGGTATACCCGACTCAGATTCTCTGGTGTAATACTCTCGAGTGTGTTCAAGTTTATCTGCAGCCAACGCTTTCTGCTCAGTAGTAACCGAAGGATCGAGTGTAAACAGATGAGGTATAAATGCAAGTTCTCTTCTATAAGCATCCTTTGGGTACACATGAACAGAAAAGCCTAACTGATCACTCACACGAGACATACGAAATTGTATTGAATCAGTAAGATGTTCTTTTGTCTCCTCATTGAATAAATCCGTGTTATAACTTTTCTGATCAACATTAAATTGCTCTGACCATCGAAAATCACCAAGAATATCTTCCAACTGTTTACCCCATAATGAAGGATTTATAGTATCCATGACAATAGGCACAATAATATCAAGATGTACATACATATGAGTATCTTTTAACTCAGCTTCGTCTCCCTTACGATTAAACACTTCATAGGTATTGGCTATTCGGGCCCGAGCCTGTACATCTCCTGTTCCAATTATTGATACAATGTCTTCTATGTCTTCATTCGTCACATACGACTGTAACTGTTTTCTTTTCTGATCTATTTCGTCAACCAAATCTCCTCCTTTTTCCGTTTGCCAATAGACACACAATCTCCCAAGCTCTTCTGCCTCCTTGTACATACCGAGTCGAAGCGCAAGTGGAATAAAAATTTCTTGTGTTTCTCGTACATTCTTTATCTTCCGCTCGTCAGACAAACTACCAAGCGTTCTCATGTTATGCACCTTATCAAATATCTTGATAATGGCAACCCGCGGGTTATTAATATACGATTCAATAACGGTCATTTTGTACTCTTCTTCCAACTGTGCTTTTCGAACATTACGGGACTTTAGTTTCGAAATATCTCTCAAAATACTGACAAATTCACCCGCCGCTTGTTCATTACCATCGTAAAGTGCTGATACAATATCCTTTTCAGTGACATGGGTATACTTTTCATCCTCAAGCACATCATGTAACAATCCGCCAGCAACGATAAGCGCATCAAGCTGATAATCTGCTGCCATGTTGGCAACGGTAAGTAAATGCTCAGAATAAGGGAGGCCGCTTTCTCGTGCATGAGTACTATGTGCTCGAAGAGCAAAATGAAGCGATCGTTTTACAAAGTCATAGTCTACTGGACTCATATAACGTTCGCATGTATTAAGCAATTGCGTACCAAGATCAATCTCTATATTAAATAATCCGCTTTCTGGATCAAATCCATCTGACGTTTCAGACTCAATTCGATACGGAATAAACTTCTGTCCATCGACACCGGAAGGATACAATAATGATTTATTCTGTTCCGACAACATAATAGTTAAATGCTATAGGTTATCATAGAATTCTTATGATTACAATATAACACTAGAAAAACCATGTAGACAGAGAAAGAAATTCTTATAGTCAGTTATGCAAAGAGAGGGGAAAAAGAGACAGATTATGTATTATTACGGACTAGAGAAACATAGCAACACCATTCAGAACAATCCAGCCCACCAGCCCGTAGAGACTACCTTCAACTCGTCGATAGTTTGTACGAGTAACAAATGATCATGCCAGAATCGAAATCAATACAATAAACAATAGACTATTCAGCGTTTTGAGCATGAGTTCTTTTTTTCCTCATCACTTTTTCTGCGCTATTCTTTGGTCTTCTCATACCACTCAAAGAGTCCAGCTGCAGCACTATTTATTTTTCTCAATTCTTCCAACACTTTATCTCGAATCACCAGAGAGGTTATTTCTTTTGTGTGATGTTTTGTTAACCAATCGGCAATACGAACAGCAAGCTGCTCTGCCTGATCTTTAGCAACCCCTGCCGCACGAACCACCCGAATGATTTTTTCACGATTAAATGACTCTTTTGACCGGTCGCGTTTAACAACAGTCAGTAAATCCATAGCACTAGTTACTATACCATAGCGGAGCGCAGATTCTTGGCGTCGTTTGATATAATACAGTTGAGGAAGCCGGATGATCACCCCGCCATCGGCGGGGAGGAAAGTCCAGACAGCATGAGTATGCGGGGAGGCGTCGCAAGGCGCCTAGTCGTAAGACAGGGTGTCCTGAGAACGAAAGTTCGAAGGAACAGAAGTTGAACTGACATCTTCTGAGAGCCACAGAGACGATCTCTGACCTAAAGCTATTCAGCAATGGTTGGAGTGTGAAACGTCAGGTACCATTCGGCACCTGATTTTGGCAATCCCACCCGCTGCAACCGCCGAAAGATGCGTTATTACCGCGGCATACTCCGGAAGCATCGATGTTTGCGGGCATTAGAGAAATGATTATCTCAACCCGCCGTCGTCTTTGACTATGGCGAGGTAAAACAGAATCTGGCTTATGAGCTTCCTTTAGAAAGACTTTCCCGACGATAAGTCGGGATTAGTCTTTCTTAAGTCCTCCGAAGTGAATATTTCGGCTGCGTGGACGTAGACCACGAGACAAACATGAACGAAGGAGGACGAGAATTTACCTAGAGATTTTTCCCTCTTCTTTCATTATCAGGAACTCCTGGAAGATGATTTGTGCACAGACAAATAAAGGAATAGAAAGTATTGCTCCGGTAACGCCGGCAAGTTTAGTACCAACCAAAATCGCAAGAATACTTACCATAGGGGGAATCCCGACCGCTTTTCTCATCACCAACGGAACAATCAGATGATTTTCTAACTGCTGAATAAGAAAATAGAGCGCAACCACAGCGATGGCAAGCCACGGAGAGATGAGAGAAGCAACAATTACTGCAGGAACTGCAGAAATAATAGGACCGACAATCGGCACCACTTCCAAAATACCGGCAATAATAGCAAGCGGAAGTGCAAAATCGACATTGAGTAAAAGCAACCCGACATAAGAAAGAGTACCAATAATAAGCGCGAGAGAAACTTCTCCCCGTACCCATGCTCCAAGACGCTCTTCTATAGCAAGCACGACGCGAACGATTCGTTCTTTCATCGCCTCACCGAGAAAATTCCGCAACAGCACTCGCATATGCCGTCGTTCCAAAAGGAGATAAAACGTAAATACGAAAAAGGTAAAAAAGTTTACCAATATCCCCACTGCACCAACCGTTGCCCGATAGATATTTCCTGAAAGAGACGTGAGCTGATCAGCAATACGCCCAACCGACAAGTTCATATAGGGCGCAAGAAACGAGAATGAGAAAAATTCAATGAGTTTTTGAACCAGTCGTGTTGTTTGTTGAAGAAGAACCGGAACAATAACTGAAAGAAGCAAGAACAACAATGAAATAAGGACAACGTAAATCAGTAAAATGGCAAGTACTCGCGGGATACCAAGCCGTTCTAAGCGCTCGATAGTTGTCCGTAACCCGCTTGCTGCGATAAATGACAGCATCAATAAGAATAAGATATCCCGAATCTGGAAGATAACGGCAAGCGAAAGCAGAAATAAAACGGTAAAAACAATAGTCTTATACGATATTTCAATCCGTTGCGGCATAGAGTTAATTGTAGTAGATACGCTCTCGTTTTGCAACTGAGCGGCATTGTCTGATACAATAGGAGGCTAGAAAGCAATAACTATGGAGGGTTGGCTGAGCGGTTCAAAGCGACGGTCTCGAAAACCGTTCTCCCGTAAGGGAGGCACAGGTTCAAATCCTGTACCCTCCGCAAGGATATGAAACTACGAGACTTTCAAAAAAAAGCGGCGGAGCTGATAATTAAATTTAACTTTAATTGGTCAACTTATGTAGAATTTATTCATTTGGTGGAAGAAGTAGGGGAACTGGGAGAGGCGCTAACTGTTTATGAAGGTGATCGGAAAGCGGGAAATGGGAAACGGGCATTAGCAGATCATAACGATACAGAAGAAGAAATAGGAGATGTATTGTTTACCCTATTAATATTGTCTAATCAATTAAACAT
>JACQMD010000058.1 GCA_016203755.1 Candidatus Roizmanbacteria bacterium | reverse complement strand
GGGGAATTCCGCCCGCCGAGCCCAGAGAGTTCCGTTAGGATATTTTCAAACAGACACCGCACACAATAGAGTAATCCCGATGCGCGTTTAATCTCGCTTATCCAGGTAGATAGCTCTTGCAATGACTACCACATACCTGCTATCGTATATATAATGAGTGAAAAAGTAGTTGGCTACACATTAATAACGCTGGGAATATTCATCATTGTTTTTTCCCTCGTCAATGTTGTTATGGTATTCACCAGCAAGATCCAGCCCGTTCAACTCTTTAATCTCAAAGGCATATCCCTTGATATGTCATCGTTGATCCCGCAGGATATCATCGCCGGGGGGGATTTGCCTCCTGAACTTACATCGCAGCTGGGAAGGTCTGCTGCTCCAGCGCCGGAGATTATTTCCCCTGAACTTCTCAATCAATCTTCCAATCTCTTTGCACACGTATTCTTAATGGGTTTTTTGGTAAGTGCCGGCGGTAAAATTGCTACCATTGGCACCATGCTCGTTCGACCAATTGTGGTCAAATTGAAAGCAAAAAACGAAGAAATACCAACGACTCATTCATAATCTTCAAAATACTATCTCCAGTAGTATTTTCTACGTCCGGTGACTAATATAACGGTAACTTGAGAAAAAAATAGCTTTTTTGAAAAAGGGCCTGTTACGGACTAAATTCATGATTATTGTAATAACTTTTATACCGTATAATTCACACTACATCTACTCTTCAGATGATTAATTGTACGACATTGGAAGAGAAGGGAAGTACCTATGTTTTTTAATTACCTACAGTCCCTCGCAATTGAAATGCTTTCACGAACCAGTTTTGTAAAACAATCTGTTATGATGCAAATCCCCTACTTCTCTCAATTTGCTACTCCTGAACTTGCCGATACCATTGCAAGTGGAACATTTGATCCACTCAAAGACCGAAAGTGGAAACAATCAGGAGCACAATCAAAAGAAGAATATGCGAAATGGTGTATTCATACGTGTGGTATGGCGTGTTTGAAGATGGTTCTTGGCTATCTCAACAAAGAAAATCCTCCAATTGTCAATCTTGCCAAACAATGTATGCAATACGGCGGATACATTGCACGAAACAATACTATCGATGGATTGTATTACGAACCTTTTTGTCGATTCGTCAAAGATACATTTACTATGAGTGCTTCTGTTGCACCATTTCTAACAGTAAGACGTATTTTATTTGAAACAGGTCGGAAAAATCTTATCATTGCTTCAGTTCATCCGAATATCAGAAACATTAATAATAAAACCCCGAAGGAAAATGGTGGTCATTTAGTAGTTATTACCGGTTTTAACACAAAACATAAAACTATCTGTCTGCATAATCCGAGCGGCAATTTTGCAAACTCACAGCAACACTATACAATAAGTTGGGTTGATTTTGAGAGATTCTTTGCTGGACGTGGTATTGTTATTAGTGTATGAAACAACGACTCTTCATGGGTTTTGGGATTTTGCTGATGCTTGCTATCGGTTATGGTGCGTGGTGGTACTGGCAAAATTTGCGTGGAGCAGGTCCTGCGTTTACTCCACCTACGGCAAATATTGTTAATTTGATTGAACAAAACAAGCCGAATACCCCACTCTCTCCCGGACAAAACAAAACAGATTTTCCATTGAGCATTCCTGATGGATTTACCATTTCAATTTTTGCGGAAGGGTTGGGAAAAGCACGGGTATTACAACAAGATACCAACGGAACTATCTTAGTAAGTTCTCTTGATAAAGGACAGGTGATTGCATTACCTGATCAGAACAATGATGGCATGGCTGATAACCAAGTAGTTCTATTAAACAATCAACAAAATCCTCACGGACTATATTTGGATTGTCAGAATGATAATTCATGCACGCTCTACGTTGCCCAGGAACAACGAGTAAGTAGTTTTGATTATTTGAGTAATCCTCCCCGTGTTACCAATGAAAAGCAGATGATTACTTTACCCCGTGGAGGCCGCCATTTTACTAGAACGCTTCTTATCAATCCGGCAAATCGGGATGAACTCCTCATTTCCATTGGCTCAACGTGTGATGTATGTGTTGAAAACAATCCGATTCATGGTTCTATTCAAGTGTTTAATTTACAAACAAAACAATTAGCACCATTTGCCACCGGTCTTCGCAACTCCGTTTTCATGACAAATCGTCCGGAAACAGATGAAGTATGGGCAACAGAGATGGGACGGGATCACCTGGGCGATGATTTACCACCGGATGAGATTAACCGAATCGTTCAGGACGGCAACTATGGATGGCCGTACGCGTATGGAAAAAATCAAGAAGACAAGACGTTCCCATTTCCTCGAAAAGAAGGAGTTGTCTATGATATCTACACGATTCCTTCTCACATCGATCTCCCCGCCCACTCGGCCCCATTGGGATTGGCATTTGTCCCGCCAAACTCGAAATGGCCGGAAGCATATTGGGGAAATTTATTCGTTTCCTTTCATGGCTCATGGAACCGGACAGAACCAACGGGCTATAAAATCGTCCGGTTTATT
>JACQMD010000057.1 GCA_016203755.1 Candidatus Roizmanbacteria bacterium | reverse complement strand
GGGATTGCTACCATGTGGACGGAGCGAGGAGTGGTTGAGAAAACACTCGGAGATCTCAATTATTGTGTCATTGGTAATCTCTATTCTTCAGCAGGCATCTCTGCGATGGTTCGGAACATTTACGCAAAACCAACGATTCGCAAAATTGTTTTGTGGGGGGCAGACCTTTCCCGTTCAGGACAAGCATTACTCGAATTTATGAAAAATGGCGTCGACGACAAACGCTTTATTATCGGGGACGAAAAAAAGGGACAGATAGAACAGGATATTCCACGGGAAGCGTTAGACTTATTCCGAAGATCTGTTGAGGTAGTTAATATGAGGGGAAAACCGGTTGATGTTCTCAAATCAGAAATCCGAAATACGAAATCCGAAACAAAACCATTTAGTAAACCGCAAATTTTCCCCACCACGCGGCCAAAACCGTTTACGTTTCCGTCAGAACAGATTGGATTCCGGGCGCACGGGAAAACGGTAGCGCAAACGTGGCTTCGGATTTTAAATTGTATTATGCGTTATGGCAGGAATAAAGAAACACGATACACACAAGAAAATGAACTAAAAGAACTATTGAATATGGTTGCCGTTATTTATCAGGAGGATAGTAACGAACCCTATTTTCCCCACTATTTTCCTTTTTCAAAAAAAGATATTTTGACGTATTATCCACAAGTACTATCGGCAAAACAAATTCCCGGGATTTCTTATACCTATGGCCAGCGGTTGCGTGACCATGACGGAGTGGATCAGATCAGCGAAATTATCGATCTCATTAAGCGCAGGCCGTTTAGCAAAAAAATGGTTGCGTTTACCGCCAACATTAAAAAAGATTGGGGACGCGAAAATATCGACCGTGGAGACACGCCTTGTCTCACCCAACTACTTTTCTCAATTCAGGACAGTAAACTTTTTGCAACAGCTCATTTTCGGTCACAGGATATGGTGCACGGATGGCCGCGGAATGCGTTTTCTCTGATTAAACTGCAGGATATGGTGGCGTATGAAACCGGGTATGCACGGGGAGCATTTTGTATTATTACGCATTCTGCTCACATTTATTCAGACGATTATGAACTGGTGGGGAAGATTCTCAAAGAAAATTACGAAGGAGAATTGCCCTTTACTCCAGCTCAGCATTTTGAAGAAGACAGACGGGGGAATTTTACCGTTGAAGTTGTTGAGCAAGTTCGCAAGCGTGGAAGAAGGACAAAGATACCATTTAAGCCGGGAACAGGGAAAATTGTTGTGAAGCTCTACGCGCCAGAAGGAGGATTAGTGCTTAAACAATGGGAAGGAAAAACAGCCATGGAAACTTTTTTACAAATCGCAGACTGGGAATATCTTGTGTTGCCCGCTCATGCCATCGATATTGGCGCCCAAATTCAACGTGCCGAATACGCCGTCCGGTTTGGGTGGGAATATTCGCAGGACAAGGGACCACATAAGATGTGAGGATCGTGAAACGTGTAACTTGTAACGTGTAACGCAAGGGAAAACAATTTATTCTCTGCAGCATCGGAAACACATTCGATTGCAGGGTTTTGATTATACAGCAGGGTATTGGTATTTTGTCACCATTTGTACGGATTTTCGGAAGGAATTGTTTGTGCCGAGGGTTTCTGAAAAATATGGTGAGTTATTACGAAATGATGTAGTTGCTGGCCCTTGGCCAGCCCAGAACGAGTTAAATACAGGCATCGTTGAAGAAAAATTATTACTGCTTCAAACAATATTTCCAGCAGAAATTGATTTTTATTGCATAATGCCTGATCATCTCCATTTCATTATTTCTTTAGAACAGGCACGCCAAGGGCGTGCAACTACCAGTCTTGCATGGGTAATAAATGCATTTAAAGGCTGGTGTACTCGAGCAACAGGAAGACGGATCTTTCAGCCCAACTTCTACGAACACATTATACGTGATGAAACATCTCTTGGACGAATCCGCCGTTACATTTTGTACAACCCGTTAGTTAAGTATCAGGAGATTCCGTGGAATAAACTGGATCCAGAGTAGCTTCCTGGTTATGCATTACTTCGGTGTTACCTCTGCGGAATATTCCCGATAGAATTTCTCGTAAATTTCTGCTCGGTTTTGGCGGCTCTGCGCCTGGAAGAAAGGGAAGTAATTCCAGATAAGCACTAAGACTTGCCCGAAGGGTGTTTGGAGATGCAAATCCCTTTTCCTCTACTTCTCTTTGTATAGCTTCCTCATACTCCTGATATTGTTTCCATGCAATATCTCGGGAGTCAACTGCGCTTTCATACGATTTTATATTTTCAGGATTTGACATAGTTTTATGATAAGGCTTCTCTCACCAGACTACTCACCACGCCTCCATCCACTTTTCCTTTCACCTTCGGCATCACGGCTCCCATGACTTTTCCCATATCGGATGGCGATGTTGCGACAACCTGTTTGATGGTTTCCAGAACAATGGTTCTTACTTCATCTTCACTCATTTGTTTGGGCAAGTATGTTTCAAGGATTGCCAGTTCCTCTGATTCTTTCTTGACGAGATCTTCCCGTTTACCTTGTTTGTACAAAACAATAGCTTCATTTCTTTTTTTTACTTCGTGACGGATGACATTCATGATTTCTTCATCGGTTGCTTCATATCCCGCTTTTTCTTTTTTCATCTCATCATATTGAATGGCCGAAAGAAGTAGGCGGATGGTTCCCGTCTTTACGGTATCGCGCTCGCGCATAGACTCATTGAGATGATTTCGTAGTGTAACTTTCCGCATAATGTTATTATACTACAGAATATGGATAGAGT
>JACQMD010000038.1 GCA_016203755.1 Candidatus Roizmanbacteria bacterium | reverse complement strand
TTTTTAGCCCGTAATGATCTTCGTCCAGAATTTTCTCGGCATGCTTCATGTCAAGATTGCCACGCGAGGCAAAATCCCATGGAATTTCCGTCAACCAGTCAAGATAGGATCGCACATACGAGGCTTCGGGATTGTATTGAGACATTTGAGAAAGACGACGAAGTTCCTGGCGGGCTTTTTTTTCAACCTCAACCGGCATTTTTACTTTGCGAATTTTATCCAGATATTGCTTGATCTCACGATTTTCTCCATCTTTTCCAAGTTCTTTTTCAATGGTCTTGAGCCGTTCTTCCAGTACAGTTTTCCGAAAACTCTTGTCAAATTTTTCCTGTGTTTTTGTTTCAATATTTTTTTCTATCTCAAGCACACGGATTTCAGCGTTGAGGTATGCAACGAGCGATGTCAGCCGCTTCTTTATATTCCCCTCCTCAAGCAGTTGTTGCCGATCTTCAGCTTTCATCTCAACCACTGATGCGATTTGATTGGTCAGCTCAAGCACGGGCAACCCTCCTGTAATCTTCATAAACGAAATAAAATCCATGCTTTTCCCCAAACTCACTGCCCGCTTCAGCTGGTTGGTTATGTGCTTCACCAGAGCCTGCATCTCATTGTCTTCCTGTATTGTCTCCGGAACTGTAATAACCGTCCCGTGTAAAAAGGGTTCAAACGTATCAAAGGAAAGAATTTGCACCCGTTCCAATCCGCGAATTAATGCATTAATCTCAGTTTTCCCGTGGCCATCGTTATTCTTAAGAATTTTCTCAATTTTGACCAGCGTTCCGATACCATATAAATCAGAAGCTGTCGGCTCATTAACATTCGGATTTTTTTGCATCACGACAACTGCCAGAGAATTCTGTTTGAATGCAGAGTCAATGGCGGCAACTGATCGGGGTCTCCCAAAAATTAATACACTTTCCGTATGCGGAAATACCACGCCGTTGCGGATTGGAATAATGGGATATTTCTTTTCGCTTGATAAGGTAAGTAGTGTCGGCATACGTGAATTAGCACTGTATCATAGTGACTGCTAATTGTCAAGAGGTATGTTTAACGGTTATACAAATTCCTGCATTAATCCATCAATCGGCCGCTTTTGTGTTTGCCCGATGAGTGGCCCATGTTGTAGCTGAGTTAAACTCTCCTCATATGTTTGCTTCTCTACCTGATAGAGTACTCCGAGCGGAATTTTTTCCTGCTCCATAGCTTTTGTGAGCGCACCCATTTTATCTGTTTTATTGTGAGACTCATCTAATTTATATATTCGTTCGCGGAACCACTGGTAGGTGTTGAGTTTATTAAACGTCACACACGGCTGATACGTGTTAATCACGGCAAATCCTTTGTGTTGGATCCCCGCAAGAATCAGTTCCGTCAAATGCGGCTGATCTCCGGCAAATCCCTGGGCGACAAATGTGGCTCCCTGGGTAATGGCAAGAGCAGTTGGATGAATAGGTTCTTCAATGAGACCTGCAGGAGTTGATTTTGATTTTGTGCCTTTGAGTGATGTTGGGGAAACTTGTCCGGTGGTCAATCCGTATACCTGGTTATTATGGAGGACAACGGTAATGTCGTAATTTCCCCGACATGCGTGCATAAAATGATTCCCGCCTTCTCCCAATAAATCTCCATCTCCTGCAGTTACTAAAACGGGTAGATTGTGATTGGCGAGCCGGATGCCGATGGCATTGGGAAGAGCACGGCCATGCAACGAATGTAGCCCGTACGCCTTCATAAAGTCGTTCATGTTTCCTGAACAGCCTACTCCATAGACAATAGCAAAACTGTCTGGCCGCCAGCCAAGTTTTATGAATGCGTTTTTGAGCGATCCCCAGATGCCAAAGTTCCCGCACCCGGGACACCAGGTGGGAAAGTATGCATTGTAGTCGTTTGGATTCATATGTTGATTAAATCAAAAGATTACGAGACCATAAAATCTAATTTAGTTTATCGAATTATTCTAAACTAACCTAATTTTGCGCATTAAGCTAAACAATCTCTCAATCAAATATCCAATAATAAAGTAAACTGCAAAAGTTAATGGTATATAAACTAAGTAAAAGTAATTATTATTCGTGAGAGAGCAAAACTTAAATATAATATGAAAAGGCGTACAAGCAATTATAGGAGGTATTAATACTAAAAAGGAGATGAAAAATCCAACACCGGAACAAAGTATCCAATCGCATGACCTCATAACATTTAACGATTCAAGTATATCTCCAATCAGTAGCAATATAAGTGCAGTACCAGGAAGTATAAATCGCAATTTAAAAAAGCGTTTATTCATGTATTTGTTTTAATAAACTCCATTATCTCCTCCGGATAGATCGGTCTACCGTCATATTTCAATAGTTTTCTTTCAATAAGAATCCCCGTCTCCTGACGAAGTAATTGACCTAACTGTGCCGTTGAATTATTTTCAACTAGTACGAGATTTTTGTATTTGGCAAGTTCTGCTGCAACTTTTGCTCCATCCATCGGCCACATATGAGTAAAATGCAACAGGTTTGCGTTAAGTTCCGGATATGCTGCAAATGCTTCCATGATAGGGAATCTTATGCTTCCCCATGCAACAACAGTGGTTGCAGCATCTGGATTGCCATAGAGTTTTGGGAGCTGGAAATGATTTGTTAAGTATGTTTTTGCTTTTTGGTTGCGTTTGTCAACTTGTTCCTTTCGGACAGTTGCATCTTCTGTCGTATGTCCGTCTTCAATATGTTCATATGAGTTTGCCTGATAGAAATATCCTTTGATACCCGGATAAATACGGGCAGATATGCCATCTTCCGTTGGTCGATAGCGTGGATAAGGAAGTACTTCTGACTGGTTTGGATTGGGAGATTCGACTTTTCCCCGATTAGGCGTGTAATTTGCTATAAGAGAATTAATAGTTGTTAGGGGAATACTCCTGTGAGATTCAGCAATATATTTGTCGGTTAAAATGATAACGGGTGTCTGGTACATATCGGCCATGTCAAATGCTTTTAGTGTCAGTTGCATCGCCTCATCAATATCTCCCGGGGCAAGAACTATTTTGGGAAACTCCCCATGGCCGGCTCGTATAACGTATTGTAATTCTGCCTGTTCTGTCCATGTGGGCAGTCCTGTTGCAGGACCAGGGCGTTGACCCATAATGATAACAAGTCCTATTTCGGCAACTCCTAGAAATGAAACGGTTTCATTCATGAGTGCAAATCCACCGCCGCTTGTCCCGACCATACTCCGGACTCCCGCAAATGATGCGCCAAGCGCTTCGTTGATAACCGCAATCTCGTCTTCTGCATGCCGTACCACCATACCTGTTTCCCCTGCTTTACCCGCCAAATAGTGAAGAATAGGTGAGGACGGGGTCATTGGATACGCAGCATAAAACTGACATCCGGCAGCTATGGCACCAATGGCTATTGCTTCATTGCCCGTCATAACAGTGCAATCTTTCTTTCCAATTTCTCCGCCAAGTGGTTCGCCAAGTCGAAAATTCTGTTGTTGGGCATAGGTATATCCTTCTTTTGCAACCGCTTGATTGTCCGTAATAATTTTTTCGCCCTTATCTGCAAATGCATCGGCAATAATGCCCGCCAAGTTTTCAAACGGAAATCCAAATATTCCCGCAACTGCACCGAGCGCAATATTGTTTTTCATGAGTTCCAGCACTCCGAGTTTTTTGATAATTTGCTTCATCGGAACGGGAAACAAATGAACGTTTCTTCCTCCAAATAATGTTTGTTCTGCCTGAAAATCATCAGGATCAAACACGACCCCACTTCCTTCTTTCATTTCGGCAGTATGAAGATCAACGGTTTCACGATTTAACGCAACCAGAAGATTTACTCCGCGTTCTTGCGAAAATACTTCATCCTTTCCAAAATGAGTTTCCGTCACATTGTGACCGCCGCGGATAAGGGAGGGATATTCGAAATAATCAAATATCTGGTAACCGGATCGGGTGCACAATTTTGAAAAGACCAGCCCTATGGTCATAATACCAAATCCTGCCTGTCCGCCAATTTTGAAGGTATAGGTTGCTCTCATAAACAAATGGTTACGTATTAAGAGGGATACACCTGGTTGCCTTGTTCATCAACGATGAAAATGGCTGCAACGGGGCAAGATTTAGCCGCATCAACTGCGGCCTGGAAGGATTCTTCTCCCGCAGTATCAAGAACTATTGCTTTCGCTTCATTATCAAGTGCAAACATTTTGGGCGCCACCGCAACACAGGATGCTGCCCCTATACAAAGATTTCGATCAATTTTGACCGTTACTTTCTTTCCGTCGCTTGTTGTGACTGGATGTGTCGTTACATCTCCCATTATTGAATAGTCTGCTGTAACACTTCAAGTGATAACAGTGCACACTTGAGCCGTGTTGGCGAAAGTTCTATACCAAGCATAACAACGATATCTTCTTTTGTCAATGAAGAAATTTGCTGTTGCGACATGCCCTTCACCTTTTCTGTTAATAACGATGCGCTTGCTATAGAAATCGCACACCCCTCCCCTGAAAACTTTATATCTTTGATTATTTGGATCTTTTGATCTTTTGATCTTTTGATCTTTTGAAATAGAATCTCCATTCGAATCCTATCTCCACAAAACGGATTATTAGCTTCGGCTTCATGTGTTTTAGATTCCAGAGAACCGAAGTTGCGCGGATTTTTATAGTGGTCGAGGATAATCTCTCGGTAAAGGTCATCCATGAATTGTAGTGATGCGATTTATCGCATCCAAAATAATTTTGCTGTCATAAATGCCAGCACTACGAAAATATTTTCTGCACATTCTGCACCGACTTAACGAGCCTATTAATATCCTCATTTGTATTATACAAATACAACGACGCACGCACGGATCCAGGAATTCCTAACCGTTCATGTAACGGCATCGCGCAGTGGTGGCCGACGCGAACACAAATATTTTCCCGGCGAAGTATCTCAGCTACATCATGAGGATGGACAAGGTTCCCACTCTTATCAAATACATTAAATGAAAGTACTCCTCCACGAATGCTAATATCCTTCGAACCATAGATGGTTAAATGGTTCAAACCACTTAACTTTTCGAGCACGTATGTGGTTAATTCAATTTCATGCTGGCGAATTACTTCCATTCCAATGTTTTGTAAATAATCAACTGCTGCTCCTAACCCGATGACACCAGCAACGTGGGGTGTTCCTGCTTCAAATTTCATGGGTGTTTCTTTGAATGTCGTTTCAGTAAGTGAAACTTTCGCAATCATACTCCCGCCAAATTGAAATGGCACCATACTATTAAGTAATTCTTTTCTTCCCCAAAGAACACCAATTCCCGTCGGACCCAACATTTTGTGCCCTGAAAATGCATAATAATCACAACCGAGATCCTGCATATCAACTTTCATATGCGGCACCGCCTGCGCTCCATCGACCAATACTAAACATTTGGGATTAAGCCGTTTTACTTCTACAACAATTTCTTTAATCGGATTGATCGTTCCGAGCACATTGGAAACATGGGTAATGGCAAGGAGTTTCGTCTTCTTTGTAATAACATTCTGCAATAATAGTTTTGAATTTTTATATGTCGTTTTTCCTTTTTCGTTTTTAATTTTTAACTTTCCCTGCTCATCAACATCCAATACTTTCAATACCCCGCCATTCTCTCTTGCAAGCGCCTGCCATACAACAAAGTTACTGTGGTGCTCCATAACCGTTGTTACAATCTCATCTCCTTCTCCGACAGTGAGTCTTCCCCATGCATACGCAACTAGATTGATTGATTCAGTTGTTCCGCTGGTAAAAACTATTTCACTTGAAGATTTCGCATTGATAAACTGTGCAACTTTCTCTCGCGTCTCTTCGTATTTTAATGTTGCCTTCTCTGAAATATCATAGAGTCCACGAAACACGTTGGCGGAATAATGAGAATAGTAGTCGTTTATGGCATCAATCACCGATTGCGGCTTCAGAGATGTTGCCGCCGAATCGAGGTAAACTAATTTCTTATTTCGTAAAATTGGAAAACCTGACGGAGTAAAATACATGGAGTTATTATACTACTGCCGTGGTAAATTTCTTTCTGATAACTTCTTTCTTCTTTTTATCCTCTATTCTATCAAGCACTCCCTGCAAAAACCCCTCGATAATAATCTGTTCTGCCTCTTTCCTATTTATTCCACGACTCATGAGGTAAAATATTTCTTCTTCATCTACCATTCCCATGGTAGCCCCATGCGTGCAGCGGACGTCGTTTGCAAGTATTTCAAGTTCGGGCTTGCTCTCTACATGGGCATCTCCACTCATTAATAAATTCTCGTTTCGCTGGTAGGCGTTGGACTTTTGTGCCTTTTTATCAATACGGATTAGCCCATCATAGTATAGCTTGCTTTTATCGCGCAATACGCTTTTGATGAGGAGGTCGCTTATGGTGTTGGGAGCTTTGTGGTGTTGAATGGTGTGAATGGTAAACACTTCATTTCCCCGGCCAATAAATATCCCGACAATATTTGCCTCCGCACCTTCGCCAATGAGTTCAATTGTATACTCTCCACTCCGATCAACAATAATTGTTTTCTTCTCACCTTTTTTTACGGTAAATGTTTTGTTCATGGTAGTGCCGATTAGTAATCGGCTGAGATAGCCGCATACTATGCGGCACTACATTAGTCTTACCCAACACTTCCCTCCATCTTAAGTTCTATCAACCGATTCATCTCCACCGCATACTCAAGCGGAAGCTCTTTAACTAAGGGCTCGATAAATCCTCCCACAATCATCCCCGCTGCTTCTTCCTCGCTCATCCCGCGACTCATTAAATAGAATAATTGCTCCTCCCCTATTTTCGAAACGGTTGCCTCATGTTCTATCTGTACACGTTTCTCCTGTATTCTCATGGTAGGATACGTGTCTGACCGCGAAAATTCATCAAGAAGTAGTGCATCACAGACCACTTTACTTTTTGATCCCGTGGCACCGGGAAGCACATGCAAGAGTCCCCGATACGATGTTCGTCCTGTCCCCTGACTGATTGATTTTGATGTAATTTTGCTGCTTGTCTCCGGCGCGACATGAATCACTTTTCCTCCCGCATCCTGATGCTGTCCGTCTCCGGCATATGCAATTGAGAGCACTTCTCCATGAGCTTTCCGGCCAACCAAATAGCAACTCGGGTATTTCATAGTTAGCTTCGAGCCTAAATTCCCGTCAATCCACTCCCCGATCCCCTCCTCTGCAACGCGCATGCGCTTCGTCACGAGGTTGTAGACATTATTGCTCCAGTTTTGAATGGTGGTGTATCGAACACGCGCTCCTTTTTTGACAATGATTTCAACAACAGCTGAATGAAGCGAATCAGTGGTATAGATAGGCGCTGTACAATTATGTACGGTAAAACCTCTCACCAGATACGAGTCACAGTCGGCAACATTAAGATTAAAAACTGGACCATCATAGTTTTCATCTTTGATCTCTTCTATTGGGACAAGAAAAAAGTCCGTGGTTTGACGCACTTCTGTCCATTTCTTATCGGGTGTATATGTAAGAATATACTGCGTTTTTCTATAAATTTTTCTTCCTTGAATGATATCTTCTTTACCTTCGCGGATTTGGATTGATGCATAAATACCAGTGCGGGCTAAAAGCTCCTGTAACTGTCGCACTAACTGCTCGGAGGCTGTTGACGCGCGCATAAGAGTACTACCTGCCCGTTTCAGAATATTTCCATCACCTGACCAGTAAGCTTTTAAGAAAATCGATACCATATTGTTTGAAATATTCATTAATTCACCACTGAGCTCTTTCGTTGAAGCACCTTTACCACAGTGTTTTAAGCAGAACTCACGAAGAGGCTGTGAATATATACGCACTTCAGTGCTGTGCCGTTTTTTATCGGTAATTTGCATAGGTTTCTTTCCGGTAACTCGTGTAAGAGCTCGAGATAGTTTTTGTATAAGTTTATATTCTTTCATATTGAATGAAAATGCTACGACAGGCATATTTAATTGACGATGAATATAGGTTGATCCTTCTGCAAGGTACATGCCGAGAATAAATAACTCATCATTGTTGAAGTGCGTTGAAATATCGTTCTTTATTTTTGGAAAGACGAGAAAATCACCTCGTTCCAGTTCACCGGCTATAACATATTCCGGCTTTTCCTGAAGTAATCTTTTGCTACTGACTTCTGATAACCAACCATATCTTATACGTCTTCCTACTTTGTTACGCTTGACTACAAACACAGGATGTTCCGGGGTCAACCGGAACTTATTATAGGGAGAAACTGGATGTATAGAACGCATGACACCTCGATAATTTCTTGTCATAATTGCATTGACTCTATGAGATCTCCCATCTTCTCCTATAACAAAATCAGAAGGTTTTATAGATTCTACGTTAACCCACCGGTCACCAATGCTAATTTGTTCTCCGGCCGGCAAACATCCCTCTACATAATGCACGTAACTTCCTTCATCGGCGATAATGAGTGTCCGCTCAAACTGTCCCATATTTGCAGCATTGATACGAAAGTATGCTTGCAGAGGCAATCCCACCTTTACTCCTTTTGGTACATAAATAAATGATCCGCCACTCCAGACAGCAGAATTTAACGACGCAAATTTATTATCGTTGGGAGGAATAACTTTACCAAAATATTCTTTCACCAGTTCCGGATATTCACGAAGACCCGAATCCATATCAAGAAAAATAACCCCTTGTTTTGCAAGCGATTTTTCAATGCTTTTATACACTACCTCCGATTCATATTGCGCGGATACTCCGCCCAAAAGCATTTTCTTTTCTGCTTCTGGGATGCCAATTCGATCATAGGTCCGACGGATTTCTTCGGGCAATTGATCCCATCTGGTCATCTGCCGGTCAGTTGGCTTGATGTAATAATAAATGTCGTCAAAATTAATGGTCATCAAATCCCCACCCCATGTAGGAAGAGGACGGTTTTCAAAAAACATTAATGAACGAAGCCTGAAATCCCGCATCCACTTTGGTTCTTTCTTAAGATGCGAAATCTCCTCAACAATACGAGAAGACAACCCTTTTCTGGATTTAAAAGAGTAGTTTTCGGGTTCATGAAAACCCCATTTGTATGAAGACGGAATAAAATTGGACATAGTTATTCTCTCCAACCCCCTAATCGTGTATTTGGATCCTCATCATAAGGATCATGTGTATCAATAATTTCATCGAAAGTGCTTAATGGAAGTAATCCTCTTGCTATTTGTTTTACTTAAGGGTCATTACCGCAGTTTGAAACTGGTCAAGCGTACACCCCTGCTTTACTGGATCCCAATCAACATACGTTTTCGTTGTTTTGTACCAAGAAAGAATATTATGAGCATGTCCAAATTCTGTCATAGTTTTTAGCTGAATTTCATATAACCATTCTTCTCAATCTCCTTCGCCAGGTTTGCGTCTCCCGATTTCACAATTTTTCCGCCGATCATCACATGCACAAAATCAGGTTTTACATATTTTAATATCCGCTGGTAGTGAGTAATAATAAGCACTCCTGTTTTTTGTTTTTTGAGTTCTTTAATTGCTGTTGCGACGGCACGAAGCGCATCAACATCAAGCCCTGTATCAATCTCGTCAATAAGCGCGTATTTTGGTCTTAATAATAACATCTGCAGCGTCTCAATTTTCTTCTTTTCCCCTCCCGAAAAATTGTCATTAAGTGAGCGTTTTAGCAATTCGGGATTAATTGAAAGTTTTTTCGCAAGTTCGTCAATTTTCTTGTTAATTTGTAAAATGTCTTGCAGTTTTTGTATTTTATTTGGATCTTTGTCTCGCGGAGCGAGATCTGGCTTCGCCAGAGATCTTCTGTTCTTAGGATCTTTGGATCTTAATAGATGCCGTAAGAATTTCCCCACACTCACCCCCGGTATTGAAACAGGCGTCTGAAACGCCAAAAACAATCCCAGCCTCGCCCGCTCATCCGCTCCCAATTCTGTTAAATTTTTGCCATCTAATGTGATAGAGTTATTATTGTCTTGTGTTGTGTTTTCATTTGAAATTTGAAATTTGAAATTTGAAATTTTATATGATGGGTGTCCCATCACCGCATATGCCAACGTGCTTTTCCCGCT
>JACQMD010000041.1 GCA_016203755.1 Candidatus Roizmanbacteria bacterium | reverse complement strand
GTTTTGAATCCAGACATGGGCATTACCGGCAATGGTATTCTTTTGACCCCAAACCCGAAGATTCGGATTACCAACGGCAGGCGCAGCATCAACATAGCCTCCTTTGTTGAGGAGTATATCTTTTACAAAATTGTAATAGTTGGCATATTCATCTCGATTATCAAAATAGCATTTAAATCGCCACCGATTGTTAGCCGTTTCAAATACAGGGGTGTCACAAACGGGATAGGGCGCCGGTGGCTGATTGCCGGCAGTACCGGTAATATAGGTAGTAATGGAATAATCGATGTGTTCTCCGACCCACCAGTACTGCTCGATCAGACCGCCATCTGAAAGTCCTGCCCAGATATAGTTATGAAGCCAAATCCCGTCGGTATCACGTTGAATATTTAAGATGGTCGAACTCTGATTCCCCGCAGCATCCATCCCCGCTTCTCCTCTGATTATCGGTTTACCAATACTCCTTCCATAATATTGCCTGCTATGGCATTCATGATAGGCTGCTGCATCATTTGACATTTCTGCTTTACTACACGGAGATGAGTAATTCAATCCGTTGCTGGTGCTGATGTATGCATGAACATCAGCATAGTCAACGTTGGGATAAATAGTATTTTTCCAGAATGCGCCTGCCGGAAACGAATGCCAGAATGAAGTGCTCACCATATGAGCATTTGGATGATCATAGGTACAATCTTGAGCGTCATTGAACCCGATCGTTTTACCAAATACTCGACAATTGAATGTTTTCCCCATCTCATCAGTCTGAGCATAATGTCCCCAGTGATCAGGATCGCCTTCATTTAAGAGTTCCCATGAGTGAATATTGGGTGAATATCCCCACCGCGCCTGGACGTATCGAAACCAGGCATCCTGCAACCATCGTTGAGCAGTATACTCTCGACAGTTGGTGCATCGTTTCGTTGCTCCGTAGAAATTATCTTCTGAAGACGATGTCCCGGCGGAAATAATCTTTCCATACGCATCCGTTAATCTTCCCAGATCTTCGCCTTTTTCAAGGAGTACTGGTCGAACATACATATCATAATTTTTGAGTTTCTCAACAATTTTGTCCATCTTATAGGAAGGCGTTTGAGTAAAATAGGTCAATTCATCAGCCGAATTTTTTTCAACAATGTTTTGTCCGGTTAAAACAGGATTGTCAACCGTCCCGCCTGTTTTCTCGCGCATTTCTATGGACTCTATATAAGCCCGACCGCCTGATGCATTTTCCAAAACCATATAAAAGTTCGGGAGAAAATTATTGGTTCCGGAATTCCATTCTCCCTGAACATAGTTCCAGTTCGTATCAGTACCATAATTGGTCGCAGGATACGTTAACGAGAAACTTGGCACGCCTGGTTTGTTGGGATCTTGGCAGTCACCGTCCCAGCCGCCAATTTTTATGACAAAACCATAGTTTGGATAAACAGGATCGCGCGGTCCGGTTACATTCATCGTTTTGTATTTAGCACGGATATAATAGGTCGTATTTGATTTAACCGCAGGACTTGGTTGGGTATGTCCTAAGAATGCACACGGTTCAAACCAGGTACTATCCTCAGAAACAATAAATTTCATCTGACGCGGTTGACCTGATCCAGGCACTTCCTCATACGGTACCGATGGTACACGGGGAAGATACCCGCCGTAATGACCGGGCATCATTTCCCATGCAGTCCAGGCGGTACTATTGATATTAAACGGGGCAAGCCAGGAACGAACAAACTGGATTTTATTATCTTGTAACTCCTGTAAGTTAGTATCGCTTTGCAACTGACCCATTCCGAGGTTGTATCCGGTCGCCGGAAAATACGTACCATCGTCAAATTCAAAGTAGCGCGAGTCATCTGGACTTACTTTAATAAATCCATGATTTGTTGAAGGCGAAACATCGAACGTGAAGACTTGAGATTCTGCTATCCCTCCTTTATCGGTTACTCGAAGTTTATACTGCCATCTTCCCTCCTGATTGGGTGAAAACCGGACCTTCCAGTGATAATTTTCCGTCGGGTAATACCAGGGTTTATTATTTTTTACCTGGTCTAAAAATTCCTGGTAATAGAATCCAGGCGTTGTATAGGCATTATTCCAGTCAGATTGTCCGGGAGGCAAAAAAAGTCCATCAACAGAAATTCCCTGATCAACAAATTCCTGCAAATAAGACTGCGGCGGAACTTGCTGATCCGTATGTTGGTCAGCCTCTGTCTGGCTCACATAGGGAAACTGGAAATTCTGTGCCTGTGAGTTTGCAATATCAAACGTGATTTCAAATTTGTCATATTTGGGAACAGGAGAAGAAGGATAGTTGGTTGTTATTGAATTAATTGTTGGACCTGATTGGGCAATAACATACTCTAGTTTTACTTCAATAAAAAATAGCAAAAGCAAACTAATTAAAATAACTTTAAACTTATGATGATTCATTTACTATTACTATAGCATGACTTTATTAAGAGGTGTTATTCTTATCTCCAATTAGAAAGAAGAATCGATAAATCAAGGATGTTAACTACTCCACTTTGATTAAAATCTCCTTGGTTGTATGAGGATAAATTAAAGTTAGTAATAAGATTATTAAGATCAATAAAATTAACTTTAGTATCATTGTTTGTATCTCCCGATACAATGGTAGGAGTAGCAGTAGGTGGTTTTGGTGTTGGCGTTGGCTGGACGTATCCGCCAAACCCGATCCATGAAGCATTCAGGGTAACCGGAAGTCTTGGACGGGATGAAATATCACCATAGCTTCTTGCCCAGGAAGGACCGGGAGTTGCCATGGTCCACTGTGTATTAAATTCTATTGCTCCCAAATCAGGAGCCGAACCATTGATGACAGGAGAATAAGGGGCATATGCATCGTTAGCAAACATA
This sequence comes from Candidatus Roizmanbacteria bacterium, assembly GCA_016203755.1. GTDB lineage: Bacteria > Patescibacteriota > Microgenomatia > 2-01-FULL-40-14 > JACQMD01. Next base: position 1,493 of record JACQMD010000041.1, on the reverse strand, counting down.
CCGGCATCAACAAGTGCCCCCGCATCTCTGGCGGGAGAGGAAGATTTCAAATGAAAATCAATAGGGTTTATTTCATCAAGCACTCCTCCACTGACAAACTGAGGATCTTCATTGATGGCCTGTGGAAGGTCGCAGGTACTGTCAATATTTGGATCACATAACGCAATATTTTCAGGGGCAAAAATAAACCCAGGATAGTCGTATGTTTTTGGACCATTTACTAGCTGAGTTTGTATAATGTTGTTTTGAAAAATAGAATTTAGATAACTGAGGCCGGCTCCGCCTCCCGTCATCTGACTCGATACACCCCGTGCACTGTTCCAATACATAACGACCGTGTTATGTGCAACTGTCATGTTTACGAGAGGAAGGCCAGTTATCCCTTCGGCAAATTTTGACCAGCGCGGAGTGCCCAGTAAGCCGTCCTTTGAAAAATAGAAAATATTGTGATCCACCAGAAGCTCTCCGTAATTACGGTATGTCATGGAAAGAGAAAAGGCTGAATCCAGAATAAAATTATGGTATGCCCGGACGTAGGAAACATGTCCGCCAACAGAGTCCAGTTCCAGAGGATTGTCCATCGCGTTTATAACCACATTATCATGCACATATGATGGTGCGACGCCATCACCCGGACCGGGATTGGGCACGCCGGGCTGACCCAATATTTGAATGCCATCCATCACCTGGTGGAGAAAATTGTTGCGTACCGTGACTCCGCCCATTTTGGTGTGAATCGTGCGGACATGAAATACCTCATCGCCATAAAACAGATTCCACACCCAGTGTCCATAGGTCCTAAGAATATCGTACATCGGTTTATCACTGAATTCGTTGCGTTCAATAAGAAGACCCTTGTGTTGAACTTCGTTGTTTCCAGCCACAGAATAAATACAAAATTGACATGCTTCAAAATAATTATCGCGAACAGTAATGTTTTGGGATATGGAACGAATATAGAGCGCCCGATTAAACCAGAGCCTTAGATGTAACCCTTCTATGGTAATATCCTTCCTTGGGTTCAGAGCAGTTCCCCCCTGAATGGTAATGCCGTCGCCAAGACTGTCCCGGTTAAATTCTACTTTTTGACCGGCAGGAAGCGTCCGGGGGTCAGCGTTGTTCGGGAGAATCACATAGAGTCTGACGGGAGCGATGCTGGTATCAAAATAAAATCCTTCCCGGGGTCCTGCAAGAACCGTACCATTGGGCTGCGGCGGCAATTTAAAATTTATCAGCTCATTCAGACTCGCATAGTGATAAAAACTTCTATCTCCCTGCATTACCCACACAACAGGAACCGTAATATCGGTTGTATAGTAGAGACCCGGCGTTGTTCCTTCCGGCTGAAAAGTCACGCCAGCAGGATTAACTGCACCTGAAATAGTCACTTTTCCGGGATTTTGAGCTTTAAGGGTTAACGATTTGTTGATCGTAAGATTTTCATAATACACCCCGTTTGGAATGATAACCGTATCACCAGAAGCTGCGCTGGT
>JACQMD010000040.1 GCA_016203755.1 Candidatus Roizmanbacteria bacterium | reverse complement strand
GGGAATGCCGGTTCAAACCGTCGCAACAGAACGAATTCCTCATGATGCAACAGGATATCATGTGGATGTATTCACCTATATGCCGGACCAGCTTGGTATACCAGAAGGGCTGAGTACTATTGGATCATATGCCGTAATAGCAGCCCATCCTACCAATCCTCTTGAAATCATTGATATTACCCATCTGACTCACGTCTCGCACTCTGAGAATGAGTATGTGCCAACGTTAAATCTTCCAAAGAGGATGAGTTTTAGCGATGGACGGGAGTACGATCTTTCAACAATTCCCCTAACATTTTCCTCAACGATCCAAAAACCTGATGGCGGAGAAAGAACGTTTCACCATCAACTCCTATTAACAGACTAAAACCCTTACGATACATCTTATTTCTCTGGTTCCGGAGGGATATAGTCTATCTTTAAACCATTTAGTTGTTCTCTAATGCTGATATGCTCTGTATAATTGAGGTCGGTTTTTGCTCTTTTTTCATGAATTTCTAACCGACGTTCTAGCCATTTCCTTTCCCATGCCAATTGTTTTTCTGCTTGATCTCTATTAAACTCCTCGTCAGAAGTTTGAAACGTAGTGTTACCCACCTTATAAGGAGATTCTACAACATTCAATTTTTCTGGATACATCATATTGCTCACCTCCTATCTTCGAAATTGTTCAGTAGATTACATCGTACCACCTACCGCAACTCGTATGTTTCAACAAGTTTCTGATCAGCAACTTAAGCCCGGTCCCGTTTCCACACACCGGTAATCACATACTCACCGGTTTTTGCATTCCTCACATAAAATAATCCCACTTCGTATCCTGAGTATTTCTTTACCATCATACCTTGATCTATTGTGGCATTTCTTCTTTCGCCGTGATGAAACAAATCCAGAAGCGTTGATTCAACAATCCCCAACTCCTTCATTTTTGCAATAGTTTTTGGAGGGATAAAGGGATTCATAGAATGAATATAATTTTTTCTTATACCAGTCCTTACTCACTCAATAGTTTTTCATCATCCATAGTCTGTTTTAATAACACACTCAATGCTCCATATATCCCTTGAAACACTTTAATTCCTTCTGCCCGAAGCTGTACTACAGAGCCTGGTTCTTCATCCGAGAAACGATAGTGTTCGGACTCATTATCTTCAACCACGTACACTGCTACTGCTGATTGACCCTTGTAAAATTCATGTGGGCCTTCCTGTCCCAATAGAGCAGCAGCTTTCTGATTTAATAGGTCAAATGAGTTCCTAAACTGACTATTTTTGTGATACTTTAACGGTATCGTTTGTATGTCAAGAGAAGGTTTATTTTCCACTCGTTCGAGAATATCAAGCGCTCTGCTGAGACCGAGCATGGGTGTCAGTACACCCTCGGCCAAGGTCAATGCATACGCTTGCCCAAGATAATTCTTGTTTTCTAAACATTCATCCGCACCTAGCATGAGCGTATCAGCGGTAAACTTCATCATAAACCTCACGAGTGGTTCTATGTGCCGACGTTGAGGGAATGACTGAAGAGGAAGAGATTGTCTTTCTCTTGCTACAATATCACGAACTGCCTCTCTTGTATCCGTTGTATCCGTAAACAAACGTATCTGTTGCCTTCTAAAAACATCATGCCACCCTCTATACCAGATTCCTGGAAACAGGTTTTCCGCTGTCCCGATGTTTCTGACGAAATCATCACGCATTCCAGCATGCAAATGATAGAAATCGGCATATCCAGGCGGTAATATTCTTCGTTCCGAGTTCATCAAACGGTGAGTATATCATATTTGCAAAACCGTACCGATCACCCGTCAGAATACAAGGCAATTCCCTATCACACCAACCCATATTCACTCAATAGTTTCTGATTCCCCTCAATCTGATAACGCAATAGTTCTGAATAAATACCCTTTCGAGTAGCAAGTGCCCCCGGCGCGCCGGAGTCGACTATCTTCCCGTCGTCAATGACGAGAATTCGATCGGCATTTTGGATGGTTGAGAACCGGTGGGCAATGATAAGGGTCAGTTTGTTTTTCATGAGTTTTTCAAGCGCTTCCTGCACGAGCCGTTCGCTTTTTGCGTCCAACGAACTGGTTGCCTCATCCAGAATAAGAATCGGAGTATTATGCAATATCGCCCGCGCAATTTGTACCCGCTGTTTTTGTCCACCAGATAATTTAACGCCGCGTTCGCCTATCTCTGCATACATCTTTTTTGGTAATTTTGAGACAAATTCCCATGCATTTGCCTGTTTGAGCGCTTCAATCACCTCTTTTTCTTTTGCGTCGGTTTTACCATATGCTACATTTTCGAAAACAGTCGATGAGAAAAGCTCGCTATCTTGAAACACAAGCGATATATGCGACCGGATAAATTCATGCGTCCGATCTTTATACTTCTTATCACCTAATAAAATATCGCCCTTCGTTGGCTCATAAAATTTTAATATCAAATTGGTAATTGTTGTTTTTCCGGCACCGCTGTGGCCGACCAATGCTATTGTTTCTTTTTTATCAAATCGAAATGTGACGTTTTTCAAAACTTCATTCCCGTCTTCGTATTCAAATGAGACGTTCCGGAAAGCAATTGTCGGGTTTTTAAGAAGTTCAATTTTAGTCGGTTCTGAAAATGCTTCAGTTGAGGGAAGACTGAGAATCTCAAAAAATTCTTTCGATCCTGTCTCTGCCTGCTGGATACGCTCAAGAATAAAGCTCATGGCAAACAGCGGCCGGCGGAGTTGGTTGAGTAATTGGAGAATCAGCACAAGCGTTCCAAATGTTATGACACCGGTAAATGTTTGCTGGAATGCAATAAAAATAATAATGACTAACACCAACTCCAATCCGAAGTTTCGGGCGAAGTTTAACAGATGGTACGTAGTAGATTGCTGATCATAGAGCTTCACGTTTTTAGTTAAATTTTTTGATACAAAGTTCCATTCGGATTGTTTATTATTAAAACTTCTGACGAGTTTAATATTGCCAATCACCTCAAATATTCTGCCACGTGTTGTGTCTTCAATCTCATTTTTCTTCACCTGAAACTCGCCCCATTTTTTCGTTGAATAGCTTGAGATGTAGATAAATACCGGAAATATGGCAAATGCCAAAAGGGCAATTGTCATGTTGTAATAACCCAGTACCAGTATCACAAAGACCGTTTGGACGAGTGCCGGCAGGACAAAGTTGGACATGGCGCCAAAAAAATCGCTTAATGACTGGATACCGCGCGAGAGCTGATTGACAATCTTTCCTGAAATTTTTGAGTCAAAATATTTTTGCGGGAGCGTAAATATTTTTTCGTAAAATCGCTCAGTGAGGAATTTTCCCATCCGACCCGTTGTGTAGTCCCCAACCCGCATGCCGATTGATTCGAGAATAATTCCGACAAGTCCTAGACCCAGCATGGTGCCCAAAAGAACATATGCACGATCAATATTTCCTTCTCCGCTCACGAGCTCCTTTTCAATTTCGTCGATGATGAATTTTATAAGCACCGAAGAAGCAAGCTGCACAAGCGCGGTAACAAGCACAATACTACTTAAGAGCACGATGAGTTTATGGAATGGTTTTGCAAGTTTGATGATGCGGAAGGTATTGGACATGAGGATATTGTAACACGTAACAATAAAGTACATGTTCTAACAGATTATCTTTTGTTGCTTTTTACAGCCTTACATGTTATATTACAGGGCTTATGTCCGAACGCTTCCGACAATTTATTACGTCTGTCGAAAAAACCGATCGACAGATAAGAAAAACAGTTGCGCGCAAAGGGAAAGAAGTAGTTTTGGTTTGCTCATCAGCTCTTTTTCTTGGTGCATGCTTACCAGAAGATACCGGAACAGTGTATGATGCAAACTCTTCTATCCCGCCCGCAGCTCTTATGCAACCGACATTACCGCAAGATCTACCACAAATTTCCGTTGATTGTGATACAACTAATAAGAGAAATCTTCAAGATTATGCAGATGAGTTAGGACAGTGTCCATGTCCACCTTACTGGGATCTTGGCTTTTTTGGAGAAATTGGACCAACAAATATTTGTAAAGACCAGTACGATGGGAGTGGTAGATTATTACCCGACTATCAGTTCAATCCCAATCAGTAGTCACTCAATCTCTTCTTCGCAGCTGAAACATATTCTCTTGAATTTGCACCGGTTCGCGGCCGGTTAAGCTCCGAAGATACTCAGGATCAACACCCACATACACCGGACTGTCTGGTAGTTGATCGACAGTTGCCAAATTCAAAACTGCAGCTGCCATGTCAGATGGAGTTGCGAATTGCCGGTTATATGCAGTTGCCCGCAACGTATCGAGTGTTTTAACTTCTCCCTCCGGCCGACGCCTGTCCCGCAATTCCATGAGTCTATACGTTGCCGTGTCCGAAATGACGTGTCCACATACTACTCCAAAACCGATGTTCTTCTGCTGAACTATTTTCAAAAATGAAACGAGTACTTCCAGTTTTCTTTCCCCTTCCAATTTTGACTTTGCTACCGGTTCATAGTCTTCAAGTGGCGGCACTTCTCCATAATGAGTCGACCAGATGCTTGTTATGTCTATAACGAGGCTTCTGCTTGCAAGTAACGGACGAAGACTTCTGGTAAGCCGTTGCTTGGCAAGATTATTGATGTTCCATGCATCTTCGTCGGTTGCACCCCGCTCGAGTCCCCCTGCTGCGTTGTGGACCACAATATTGACGGCGACACCAAAATCAGTACCTAATCTCCGGGTAAATTGGGTTATTTGATCATTTTTAGTAATGTCAACAACAGAAGAATACATGATCCCTCCCTGACCTTCTATTTCACCAACAATATCATTTGCACGTCCCTCTTTCCCCGGATCACGATGAAGACCAAATATGATGGCTCCGTGGCGTGCAAGAAGCTTAGCAGTTGCCGCTCCGATCCCGCGCGATGTCCCGGTCACCACCGCAACTTTCCCTTCCAGGAGTCGTTCTTTTTGTTCAATTCCGTTGGTGAATTCTTCACGAGTTGACAATCCTTCTTTAATACCCATAGAAAATACTATTGTTTTTTCAGTATAGCATAGGAGTGTGCGTTATGAGGGTGAAAATTGCGGCAAGTTTTCCGCCAGCTGATCGGCAAATGCAGTAATGATCTTCTGTACTCCTCCCGGTTCTATACCATACAGTGCTTTGTTTATGGCACACAGCCGGATTACCAATGTATCGAGTTCACCGAGTGTTGCAACGAAAGGATCCAGCTGTTCTTGAGGAACTCTCTGCTCAAGAGCAATTACCATACGCTTTCCCACGATCCCGACATCGAGCAATCCTGCACCTAAACCGTCCATCCCGCCATTGATCCATGTATCTTCCCGCATTGATAAACACACCTCAGGAGACACCAATGAACGTTGTAGTAATCCCCACGGACTATCTGATTGTTCCGCTTGGTGAAGCAACGCTTCCCGGAACGGTTCGTTTTTGCAATACGGCATCATAACAGCTGTATTGGTTGCTTCAAACAGGTGGGCATCTGTTTCATAGAAAGGCAACAAATCGGAGTGAGTGAACGGTTTCTTATCTCTCCCTGTACCTCTTGCGAGATTGTAACGAGCAATATGCTCGGCAACCGTTCCTGTGTTTTCCCCGGCTCGCAGTTGCACTACCCGTCGGTTTGAATTGGCAGAATCAATCACATCATCGAGCACTACTGCGATGGGCCGCTGAACAATTGCAGGATGAACCTGTCCACGGACTTGTTGCGCTCCGGTCTCAACGCCTGCTGTCCCGTTAATCGCAACCGGATAATATCCCACATTTCCATTCCGTACTGATTTCATGACCCGATCCGCGAGCGGTAATCCGCCCATAAGTGGAGTCACGACAGCTATCGCGAGTTCTGGAAACAGTTGTTGAACTTCTTGTACCGTACTGCCAAAAGTTGAAAAAAAATCCCTGTAATGAGTGGCAACTTCCTGTTCAGACCGAAGCATTCGAAAGATCTTGTTTCCAGGTATCTTCGCAATTGTCGTCATGAGTGTATCGACATCTACTACAGCACCAAGTATGAACGAACGGGTGCGCCGATCCATCCCGCCACGGTCAGCAACACGAAGTTGTGCATAGTCGATCCCGGTAAACGGCGTTGGGTCAATCTCACCAGGTGGCTGGTATTGACCTTCAAGGGGAAAAGGAGGGTAAATGTTTGATTCTTTGGAGTGCATCTGTTCCGTAATCGTTGTACTCATGAAACTCTCTTATCTGAATAATACTACACTAACTGGTCCTCTGTCACGCCAAACTCGTTTGCTTCTGCGAGAAGTTTTTTTCTCCATGATGCTCCATCTTCCGGCAAAATCGTAGCGAGTGCTTCAATGAGACCAGGCAGATGCTCTCTAAGAGCTTGTAACTTTGAACTGTTTAACCATTCAGCACCAGGAATCGTGCGAAGCGGGTCTTTGTTCAATAATAAAAACTCGCTGTACCTCATATCAGGTCCGGATACCCAGTGGTCGGCAAATGCTCTGATTAGTTCCGGCGCGGCAAGCGCTAGTTGTGATGCTTTGGGAAGTCGTGGGTAATATGGTTTTACACCTGCAACACTTAACAATCGATGAGTAAGCGGATAATCTCTTGGAGAATGAATTAAGTCGGCGAATCCACTGTGTAACGCCTCTCCCGCTTTACCAACAAATAATTGTCCTTCTTCTTCGGGTACTTTAACTCGTTCCTCTAATCCTTGATCGTGATTCATTATTCGTTCTCTCAACGTAACTCTTTCATGAAACCACTGGCTTTTGGGATTTTCAAACTCTGTCAGTCGTAAAACTCGAGGGAGATAGGTATGAATCGCAGTTTTCATGGTTTCCCGTAATTGCGGAGCTTGGTCAACAAACCCGCTTTCTATTTTTTCATTGAGCTTTATCGTAACGGGAATAGTCAGAATCCACAAAGGAGGAAAAACACTTAAACACCCTAGAGTGCAACTTGCACATCCTGCTCCACTTTGCAATGTTTTGAGTGCGCTGCGGTACGGCCGTACGTCTTCCGTAGTAACCTCTTCTTGCATTGCTTTTTTTAAAAGAGGATATGCCACAAGTGCAGCTTTTATTATTATCGGAGATGTATTGGCCGAAATCTTACCCGTTTCAAATAAAGAAGATAACCCAAATATATGTTTAGAAAGCTCTAATGCACTGTCGGACTTTACACCTGCAATTTTGTCTGGCACTTCGATCTCCTCCTGATCGAATAACATTTCCTTCATCATCTGTGCCTTTTCTTGTACCGACTGCAATCGTTCAGAAAACATACGTTCAATTATACTACGCACTCACAAAAACTATGGGGTATAGTTTTCTGCAGTGAATACGATGTCATATATCGTCATAGTATGATATACTATGCACTTATGGAAACGCGAGAGATACCAGATAATCGTCCAGAGATGGAACAGCCGAAACCATCAATTGTTGTTTATAATGGATTAGAACTTATTGCCGAAGATGCCCCCGAAGAAATCCGTGCCGTGAAAGACCGGATTAACGAGCTTATTGGCGGTAACGTCCCCGATGCCGGCGCGACTGTTGATTTTGTGAGACAAACTGTTGAGGCTCCCGTTCATTACGCAAACCTTTATTATTGTGCACAACGGGGAGATCGAATCGTCGGGGTGATGGCAGTATCAAATGTTACTCAAGCTCCTTTTGAAACTATTCAAAACCAGTCCGGTATTCTCAATCTACATGATGAGGGATTTGATCCAGCAAGTGACATTCAAGACATTCCGGCGTATCTTTTTACTGCAATTCTTCGTGATAGTCCGAAACAACTACAGGCATTGCATCCCGAACGCGCGGAAGCATATGCAAACCCGGTCTTCATGTTCGAAACAGACAAGACTGATTTCCTTCTTGCATTTCTTCAAGCGGGATATGAAACTCATGCAGATTTTACGAGTAATGACGCGAAACTTTTGTGTCAGCGGAAACGTATGAGTATGGTGGTGGAGGAACCGGGTACTCCTGCAATTGTCGATCTTTTTTTCAGAGAAGGACAGGCTGCTCCGTATGAAGTCACAACACGGGTACAACAGGAAACAGGCATTCAAGCATTCCCCCACCGACAGAATGTCGATACCATTTATCAGGCTGCATTTCCGACAAGTGGTAACGCAAACACCTTCGCAAAACAGCTTGTAAGACAATTGCAACAGATTGGAAACTCGGCAAAAAAATATGACGCTGAAGCAGGAGATTTCATCGGTCTCAACTTACGGGAATACAATAAACACATTCGCACCATGCAACGGGCTCTTACTACCGTATTCGGTGAAGGAATTACGCAAATGCAACCCGGCCATTCACAAGAAGAAGCACTGACTGCACTCTTGCACGGTCCGATCGAACTGCCTCACACACAGATAATCCGCGCGGCGTATCAAATGAACTATACTCATTTATCAGATCAACCTTTATCTGATATAGTCCAAGAATAACTCCTAAAAACTATGGGAAAAGATAATGAAGTCGAAAATAGCGGATTAAGTCTTGTTATTTTCAACTGTCCAACAGGAGAACAACATTTGGCTGACGCAAAGCAAGTTCTTACGGACCATAAATTTCAGATTTCCCCTGAACACTATTTAAGTAATGCGCTCATTCCGGCAGCTTTTGGTCTTGTAATGTTAAACGGATGGACCCATGAAGCTATTGGATCCTCCGGGCATGTCAATCAGTTGAAAAGAGATTTGGCAGGTAATGGAATAAGAAGTACAGATTATCCAGCGTTTAAGTATGTATCGATCCCGCTTGAACAATTGCCAAATGTAAAACCAGACGATGTGATGAAAAAGAACTTTCCACCAGGGATGACGGTATTCATGTTGCAATAAAAGACAATACTGATCACCAAAAAGCATCAGCAACCCATCCGTACCTATCCAAGTTTTTATGAAAAATTGATTGCGCCAAGTCCGATGAGTCCGTTAATAATGAGATAAAACGCGATCAAATAATTAAGCGCCCGGGGGAAAACTAAAATTAAGAGTCCAAATATTACCGATACTACCGGATTGGCAACACTAATATTAAGTCCCATATACATCACCCCGCAATTCAGACAACTCTTACAATTTTCTTATGAATTTCTTGAGAAGAAAGAAGTGTTCCCTTCTCATCAACACAGTTTATTTCTATCCAGTTTTTTTCAGTTTTGGCAAGATGCCGGTACATCGCCTCAACCGTTTGCCGATACTCATAATCACGTTCGTGAATATCAGCCCGATCTATGTATGCTCTATTTTTCTCAATCTTCCATGTGAGTTTTAGTCCTATTTGCCATGGAACATAGAGGGAAATCACGAGATCCGGTCGCGGCATACGATGATGATCGTATTCAAGTGCTTCTACCCATTCCTTATACACTTTCTGCTCGTCAACTGTTTCAATCTTTGCGCTATGATGTGCAATGCTTGAAGTAACATAGCGGTCACATACGATATGTTTTCCCTCTGATAACTGTTTCTCCATTTCTTCCCGGGCGTCCATTCGGTCAAGCGCATACGGAAGCGATGCAAGATACGGCGATACGTCTTGAAGCGATCCGAACTCTCCTCGAAGAAATTGGGCCACGATTTTTCCGTAGAAGGTCTCATAGCGGGGAAATTTTATAAAATACGCCGGATTTTTGGTTTTCTCAAACCAAGCTTTGAGAAGCGAAACCTGTGTCGTTTTTCCCGACCCGTCTCCTCCATCGATAACAATGAGTTTACCTCTCATAAGCGATCCTAATGTCATCCGAAACATCCGAATACTCCGAATAAAATTTATTAGGATCATTCGGATGAAAATTCGGATTATTCGGATCGCTATAGCAGCTGTTCAATATCATATATTGTTTCCATCATCGCATCAACTCCTGTTAGGTCTTTTGGTTTCTCTCCCCATGTCACAAGGGCTGTTTTCATCCCGAGTTTTTTTGCCGGAAGTAGATCAATATCTACACGGTCACCGATAATAAGAATCCGGTCTGCTGGCACTCCAATGGTTTTAATCGCATGAGAAAAAATCTTTTGGGCCGGTTTGACCTCATCAAGCTCTGCCGTTGGCAGTATATGATCAAAGGGGCCAAATCCACGGTCTTTTGGTCTTCGGTTATTTTCAAAGCCAAGGAGCAGCAGCATCTGCCTGGTCCCGTAGAGCGTTCCATTTCGAAGGGTAGAGAGCGTATAGTGGGCACGGAGTTTTTTTATAAGCCGTACAAGTTTCCGGTCACGCTTGAGATGATGTTTGACGTTCTTCAGTAAATACGCATCGGCTTTGCGGGCAACCTCGGCGATAGTTCCCACTCCCAACGCAACCAGGCTTTTTGTCGAACTCTTATATGTTATTTTTGCTTTGCTATACTGGCGCTCCGCCTCATCGTGCGGAATACGTAAATGCTGTGATAGTTGCCGTATCCAGTGAAGATGCAAATCGTATTTCAGTTGTAATGGTGAATGGTACAGCGTCCCGTCAACATCAAATATAATTGTATGAATCGGTACTCTATCCATATTCTGTAGTATAATAACATTATGCGGAAAGTTACACTACGAAATCATCTCAATGAGTCTATGCG
>JACQMD010000045.1 GCA_016203755.1 Candidatus Roizmanbacteria bacterium | reverse complement strand
CTTCCTGTCCTACCTGGAATGAGAGAAGTTTTAAAAGGTCTCTTATTGTCTTTGAATCTTTGACTCGTTCAAACTCGAGAATATCTTTTAATAAATAGGTGTTTGTAATTTGTTCGATAAGCTCTTTTTTCTCACCCATATTTTTGGCGGTCATTACTTCGGGATAGGAGCCGTAAATAAGAATTTGGGGCAGAAGATTGTTTTTAAGTTCGTACTGGTTGTAGTTTTTCATAAGCTCCATTTGAGAGATAGGGAAGAGATGAAGATCAATTTTTCTGCCGACTAAGGGTTCTCCAAGCTGTCCGCGAAGATCAAGGGTAGAGGAGCCGGTAACAATAACTTTAATTTCCGGTATTTGATCGACAATAATTTTGAGTGCCATACCAATATTTGGGACGTGCTGGGCTTCATCAAGAGCGAAGAGTTGGTAGCCGGAAAGATAGGGAAGGATAGATTCAAACCTTTGGGATTTGAGTATATCCTGGACAGAAAGGTTGTCCCCGCTGTCCAGTTTGTATTTGAGTTTTGTTTTCTTTAATAAGTTTTTTAGAAGAGTAGTTTTACCAGAGCGGCGAGGACCAAGAATGACCAGAACTTTATTTTTCTTTAGTCTTGGTTCCAGATTGTCATAGATTCTCGGGATCATGCGGAAAGCATAGCATAAATCCTGGAAATAATCAAATTTCAAGGAGTCTAGATACTGGAAATTATATAATTTCGAGGATTTGTGTCATTCTTCCGTTTCTTCTGGTGTTGGGGGATCGAGCGGGGTGGAATCGTCTGGTGTGGTAAGAGAAATGTCGTCGAAGTAGGATTGGGAGCCCTGGCCGGAGAAAACGAGTTCTACGTCTACTGATTTTGCGTCTTTTTCCAGTTTTATTTTGAGGCCTCTTTCGATATATGCGTGCTGGGAGGCCGAATATTTTTTGACGAAGTATGTCTTTTTGCTGTCGTCTTTGTAGAGGACTGCCAGTCTTAATTTTATTTCTCCTGCTGTTAGTTTGTTATCCAATTTATTCCAGGCGGTGAGTTTTATTTTTGTGTCTTTGGGGACATTTTTTCCAATTGACTGGATGAGTTTTTTGAGTTTTGCGCCCTGGGTAAGAGAGGTGAAACGGAAGGCGCGGCTTGTCTTGCGGCCTTTTTTGGCAACGACTTTGTCTTTGTCTTTGACAAGGTTTGTTCCTCTCCAGCCATTGGGGATGCCATTTTTATTCGTACCTTCCTCAAATGAGCCGTTTTGAAGAAAGAGGATGGGGGCCGCAGCAGTCGGAGACGGAACTAAGGTGGGGCTGGGAGTAAGGGAGGGATAGGGCTCGGTGGGTCTGGGGATGGGTATGTCGTATGAAGGTAGTTCGTAGCGGAAGTATCCATCGCAGCCAAGGATTTCTGCTAGATAGTGACCCTCGTCATAGTAACAAGCTGTAAATCCGATTCCTTTGCCAAACGTGGCAGGATCTTCTGATTGGTAATCCCTGCCGTCGACATTTATTTTGTCTATTATTAATGTTCTATACCAGAAATCATTTTGAAAGAGTATTTCTACTTCTTCGGCGGTACCTTTCTGGACGTAGGGATGGGTAAAAACATATTCTTTGAATTGTCTGGCATTTGGGAGTTCTTCCACGTCTTCCCATTTTTGGTAAGCATTGTCAAAATATACTTCCATGTGGGGAGAGCTACCGTAGTCATGTATCGCATCGGCATAAATCTTGAGGACTGAGGTATAGGGAGGTCTGACAGGGGTGTTACTTCTAACATATTCAAGTTTTCCTTGTACTTTGCCGTGACGGTTATTGCCGGAACTGTCGTCAATTTTTGAGGGGTTTTTGCCATCGAAGTGATAGAGAGCGACCGTTTGATTATCTTTCTCAAATGGCTTGGGCGGCCAAGGAGCTGTATCGGAAGTATATCGGGCAATATTGGAGATGCGGATTTCGTCAAGCCAACCATCGAGATATCTATCGGTTTGGGAATCTTTTTTCAAGGCTCCTATGGTAAATGAGCCGATGGGTGCTGGTTTGGTGGTCATCTCAATCTTTCCGACTAAAACGCCATATCTAAATAGTTTCAGTTCCGATCCAATTTTCATGGCGGTGAAATAGTTCCATTCGTAGTCACCCATTCCATATGAGACGGTGTTTTCTACTTCGTATATTTTGCCATTTGTATCCATAACGCTAAATACAAATCGTCTGTCTTTTATATATATTTTGATACCTCCCTGTTTTTTACCTTGGGAGACTATGGAGCTAAGTATTTCTTTGTCTGAAAGGATGATTTGATCCTGATAAGAAGGAGTATGGTACCAGCCTTCTATCGTAAAATCTGAACCTAGGTCTAGACTTGAGTCGTCTACGAGAATGGATGTGGAATTCGTTTTTTTAAATACAGCAGCATCTTTCATGATATTTTTGGGCGCGGAAACGGGAAATTCGAATGTTTCTGTAGTCTGGTAATCTTTACCTGTTTCATCTTTATATGTAAGAGAGAGGATAAAAGGAATATTTTCTCCAATTGTCATTGAGGGCGCAAGTTTGACTGTAAAGGCTTCCTGATTTTCTTTTATTTCTCCTATATCGATGGTGCCGTATGAAGAAGAGGGTTTTAAGATAGAAACCTGGGAATGAGTGGTAGACAGAGTTCCCTTTACGGTTTCTCCCTTTTCCCATGAATTGGTAAGATAGACGAGGAAATTGGAGGTTTTGCCCGGTTCTAGTTCATCGTTGGGGGTAGGTTTTTCTAGATTTTGGGCTTGGCTTTTGACTATTGATAATTTAGGTATACCTTTTACTGTGAGTGCTTGGTAGGCATTTATTCTACCGGTGCCAATTTTACCTTTCCAATCGGGATTTGTTTCATCAATTGAATCTGTAGTGTATTTGATCTGACCGGCAATTTTATCATTTGTCCATGAAGGATTTTGGGAAAGAAGAAGTCCGGCAAGGCCCGCTACATGGGGGGCAGCCATGGAGGTGCCTGATATGCCGGCGTATTTTGCCCCATCTTCATCTATGCCGCACTTTTCTCCTCCGACGTAGTACCACAGGTCGTAATTTGCGGTAGAAAGAATGTTGGTTTGCGGTGAGTACTCGCAGGAAGGGGCTTGGGCAGATTCGCCACCAGGAGCTGTGACATCGACAGAGTTGTTGAAGGTAGAATAATCCGTCTTGGTATCATTGTTGTTGGTGGCGGCGACACTTAGATTGAAATCGTAACCAGCCGGATACAAAGGAAAATCACTGGGTGTATTGCCGGCTGAACCTATCGAAAGTACCCCGCTTGCATGGGCGAATCTAAATATGTCTTCGATGGGACGATAATCGCCGGGGGTGCCCCAGCTATTGTTTATTATTTTGGCGTTGTGGGTGACGGCGTAATATACAGCCTGGACGGCTTCATCCATGCCACCACCACCTCCACGATCTAAAAATTTTACGGGCATAAGGCGACAGTTGGGGCAGACGCCGGCGATGCCTTTTTGATTGTCTGTGATGCCGGCAATGATGCCTGAAACGTGTGTGCCATGGCCGTTGTCATCCATGGGGTCGTTGTCATTGTTGGTAAAATCATATCCCGCCAATATTTTGCAGGTGGAACCGATGCAACCTCCAAGATCGGGATGGAGATAGTCTATTCCGGTGTCTAAGACTGCAATGATAACTTGATCCGATCCTTTAGTAATTTCCCAGGCTTCGGGCAGATCAATATCGGCATCATTTTTTCCGCCCGTTTGTCCAGTATTGTGTAAAGCCCATTGTTGCCCAAAAAATGTATCATTGGGAAGAGAAGCAAGGGCTTTGACAATATAATTGGGGATGGCATATTCTATGTTTGGGTCAGATTGGAGCATCAAACTAATATTTTCAATGGGGCTATCTTCCGGAAAAGATAATTTAATAATTCTGGAAAGGTCAATCTGTCTTAAAATTTTTTCATCTAAGCGTCTTTGACCGGAGAGTAGTTCAGAGTTTAGTCTGGATTTGAGATTTTTGATTTCCGTCTCTGGGTCTTGAGCTTCTTTGATGATTTTTTCTATGGACCTTAACTTGTATGTATTGTTGAGGTTTTGGATTATACTGGGGAGACTTTTTTGATTGATTTCCTTTCCTGAATTGTTGTACTCGACATTGATATTTTGCTTGAATTTGACTAGTACTTCCCCCTTTTTATATTCGGGAGTTTGAGGTGACGATTTGGTTTTTATTTCTTTAGCTTTGGAGCGGGTGTCGGCAGACTGGAAAGAAAGGAAAATGACGAGGGGAAGGGTGAGAGTGAGGAGGAGGAGAATGAAGAGGTTTAGTTTGTGTTTGAGGAGATTTTTGATAGCAAGCATATAACCATAAT
>JACQMD010000030.1 GCA_016203755.1 Candidatus Roizmanbacteria bacterium | reverse complement strand
ACAGTTTGCCCGATGGTTTGTGGAACAGCGGACACTTCTCAAACCACGAAGCAAACGGGGAGTAGCCTTTGAACTCAGACAGAAAGGGATTGAGCAATCGGTCATTGAGAATGTATTGAAGGAATACGACGAAACAGCTGCACTTAAAACTATTATTGCAAAAAAGAAACAACACAATACAACCGAGGAGTTGAAACAGTACCTGCTGCAACAGGGGTTTCCGTACGATCTTATTATCAAATACGTCAACAGGAAACCGTAAGAGGATTTTACCTTCCAAAATTTGTTAAAAGTGCAGTTAAATCTGAAAGGTTAATATCACCGTTCCCATCAACATCACCCTGTTGTTTAGTCATG
Source organism: Candidatus Roizmanbacteria bacterium (assembly GCA_016203755.1). Taxonomy (GTDB): domain Bacteria; phylum Patescibacteriota; class Microgenomatia; family 2-01-FULL-40-14; genus JACQMD01. The sequence continues at coordinate 1,663 of JACQMD010000030.1, read as the reverse complement.
CCGCTTCTTCCGAAGTTGGAAAGAAGTGTCACAAGATCGGTTAAATCAATACTATAGTCACAGTTTATATCTCCGGAAGGTCCGCAGGAAGGAGTCGGAGACGGAGTTCTGGTGGGAGTTCTCGTTGGACTATGCGTAGGCGTAGTCTGGACTCCCCCTGCTTCCTTCCACCCCAAGTCAGGAGCAGCGCCGTTGTATTGACCCGCGGTGAGATTCAAAACCATATCGGTTATGCTTGTTCCTCCCGGGTCGGTATACGTATGCTGGTAGAATGCTCTTCCGGCATCAATTGCCGGACTACCAGATTGGAGCATATAGTTTGCGTCAAGGAGAGGATTACCTGTAATGGTACTTGCTGTTTCAATGTTGTTAGTACCTTGCAATGGGATTGGTGTGGTAGCAAAGAGTGTGTTCATCACTTTCGATGTTCCTCCAGTTGTTGTATTACCAGTGACGTTTTTTAAGTCAAAAACGGAGTTTCCACTGAATATATTGTTGATAGCAATCAAATTTCCTCCTCCTGATATTCCTGCATCATTGTTTATAAAAATGTTATTGATTGCATAGAGCGGTTCGGGCATGGCAGCAGCTGAGTAGCTTTCTGTGGTATCCTGACCAACCATTATGCCAATTGCTGCGCCATTATTTCTGCCGGGCGGGGAAGATGGATTTTGTATGTTTTTACCCGTTCCCGCTCCAATAAACAAATTTCGTTCCAGGACGTAACGGCGGTTGGTAAAGTTGGCATAATCCATAATTTGCAAGCCATCCTGTCCGGTAGGTCCAATCCTGTTGTTTCGTATGGTCAATGTCACTCGTTGGGAAATAGTAGTATCATGCTGCCGCACCTCAATGGCATCCTGATTACAGTCTGTCAGTACATTATTTTCTATGAGAATATCTTTCGTCTGATTATCAAGATCAATACAATCGTCTCCGGCAGGTTGTATCACATTACCGCGTACCACTCCTCCATGTGCTTCAAAACTGACACCGTCACTATTTTGAGCAAACAGCAACCCGTCAGTCCCAATGCCTGCTGCTTCAATAAATGAATATTCCAGCGTATACGGCGTGTTATACCCCCGAATGGGATCATCGGCAAATATATGCACTCCTCTGACCACCGGCCCTTTATCGTAATCCCAGGCAGTACCTCCACGCGCTTCCACCTTACCGATGATGTGAACATTGTTGTTTTTTGGATTCTGCTGATCGTACGTTTCAGCCGCAACCGTAATTTGTTTTGAAATAGTAAGAGTAATACCACTCGTATCTGTTCCATACGTCCCCGGTGCAACAAGAACAGTATCTCCTGTCGCTGCTGCATCGAGTGCCGCTTGAATCGTGGAGTACTGAGCTGGAACTGAACGCACAACAGCGAGTGTTGAACCGGTGGCGAGATGAAAAAAACTGGCAACAAACACTCCGACAGCAACGATTTTCCCAATCGGAACAAGAGACATATATTATATAGCATGGATCTTTTTATAATTTTGTCAAGAGGCAAGTAACAGAATGACACGTTAGCCACAGACCACTTATATACATTGATTCAAAAAGCTCCGATGGTATAATGGTTATCATGAAATTCAGACAGAGTCTTTTCTGGGATACGGATCCGGCCAGAATTGACCCTAAAAAACACGCCCGCTATATCATT
>JACQMD010000028.1 GCA_016203755.1 Candidatus Roizmanbacteria bacterium | reverse complement strand
TACGTAATGGTGCAACCGTGTATGTGGGATTTGATACCAGAGCAACCATTCTCCCTGCATGGCTTGATACCTCATGGCAGCAGGATACCCGTGAACCATTTGCTTCAGCTGATACAGGATTTACTCTCTACAAGAAATCATATCCTCAAGGAGAAGTAGTCCTTGGTGGTAACAAAACGCCTCCCTCACAAGGAGCAGGGAGTATGTATACTGTAGTTGTAGTTCCCCAACAAACTTCTCTTACTCCAACTCCCGCGACTCCCGGCGACACGGATAGTGATGGAGATGTTGACCTGTCTGATCTTACAACGCTCCTTACTGATTTTGGTAAATCAGGAACAACGCTTCCGGGAGATACCGATGGCGATGGCGATGTTGACCTTGCAGATCTGACGACATTGCTTTCGAATTTTGGCAGGTAAAAATAAGATCCTAATAGAAACATGTAGCATAACATGTTCTCATATTATTATTTGATTCTTAGGATCTTAGGTTCTTCGGATCTTTGATACAATACCTCCATGATGTCTCCACAAGAATTCCAGAAAACCGTTTACTCGTATTATTATAGGTATAAACGTATCCTTCCCTGGCGATGGGAATCTGATCCGTATAGAATTCTCGTTTCAGAGGTCATGCTTCAGCAGACGCAGGTATCTCGCGTGATTCCAAAATACCATCAGTGGCTCGCGCAATTTCCAACATTCCAGTCACTTGCAGAGGCGAGTCTTCGGGATGTGATAATTGTCTGGCAAGGGATGGGATATAACAGGAGAGCCAAGTATCTTCATGAAGCGGCTAAGATGATTATTATGGATAAAAGATACTTCTTTCTGCTCACCAAGATCCCAAGATCTCTGGCGGAGCCAGATCCTGCTCTGCGGGACAAAGAATCAAAGACTCAAATAAGCAAAGACTCAAACAGACAAAATAATCACCAAGTATTAGATGAAGTTGCATTACTTCAGGAACTCCCTGGAATCGGTCAGGCAACGGCATCAGCTATCATTGCCTACGCATTTAATATGCCGGTAGTTTTTCTCGAAACAAACATACGGGCGGTCTATCTGTTTCATTATTTCAAGAATAAACAAAATGTGACCGATAAAGAATTATTAGAATATATTAAAAACACCTTAGACTACGCAAATACGCGCGACTGGTACTATGCGTTGACCGACTATGGGGCAATGCTGAAGAAGAAAGAAAAGTTTCAAAATATCCAGAGTAAACACTATTTAAAACAGTCAAAGTTTGAAGGATCACGAAGACAACTGCGGGGGAGGATTTTAAAGATACTTTTAACAAAAGGTTCACTATCCTTCGAACAGATTAAAAAAGAGTTGCCGGAGGATGAGAGGATAGAATCAGTAATCAGTGAATTGGAAAAAGAAGGCTTGATTATAAAGGATGATCAACAGTATAAAATAGTTTAAATTTGAGATAAGACTTTTCCGGGAGTGATAAATCGGTTTTTGCCAATTATTTTTTCAAGATCATTATCAAAGCTGCACAGTTTATAGCTTTCAGGAACTTGTGTCGCTATTAAACAATCAGATATCTTTACATTTCTTTTTTTGTGAAGTGTATAAGCCTGCTTAAAATTTGTTTTATCTAGTAAGACGAGATTTGTAATTTCCAGTATCGAATCAATATGCTGTTGTATCCGGGAATTATTTTGTTTGTAGAAACTCTTCAGGGTATACATAATTTCGGTTAATACGACCGTTGACGTTGCAAGGTGAATTTTGCTCTCTGTAGCAGAGAGGAGTAGTTCTTCAACAGCATCATACATTTCCCGGTCATCTTTCGTGAAGTAGCGAAGGAATACATTAGTATCCAGAAATATTCTCATGTCTTACAGATCTGAGTAATCGATGTAATCGCGAATTTTGTCAATGTTTATGGGACGCGTCGGCTTTATGCCCTGAAGTGAACCACCCATCTGTAGAATTTTACTTTTCTTTGGTTTGATGACGAGTGTGTTGTTTTCCACATACACATCCGCCTGTGTGGGCTTCGTGAGTCCCAGCTGCTTACGCATTGCAACAGGGATATGGATTTGCCATTTTGGCGTAATACTTACTGTTTGCATAGTATTGTTGATTATAAAGCAAGTCAGATGGAATAGCAAGTATGTTACCGACTCATCTCATTTACCGGTTCCCAGCATTGAGAAATAAGGCGCGCTTAGATTAATTCCTGCTGATATTTCTGGCAATTTATTATATTGACAAGTTGCTTTTGTCGTTCCATACTGAATACTAATGCCAAAGAAACTTGGATTGAAATACTATATAACAGGTTTCGTTACTTTATTTCTTCTAATCTCAATTCCATTAACCATTCGTCTTTCCCAGGAACCTCAACTGCCGAAACAGGCAAAAGAAAATCAGGATCCCACAGTATTGACTCAAGATGCCAAAAAAGCCTCTTTCAATCTGCCGGATAAAAAACCATCCGACATGTATAGTCAAGAACAGAAGCCTGATTGTCTTGAAAAACAAGTGCTGGTAAAGTTCAAAGCCGGGAAAAGTAAAGAGGAGACAGAACGCATAAAAAATACGCTTAAAAGAAATGTGCCATTTGAAGCACAGCCTCTTGAATTTGCTGACAGGCAAACAAGTGCGGAGAACAAGATTGAGAAATTGACGGTAGATAGTGAACAAAAGCGTGATGAACTGCTTGGCATGTTAAAGCAGGATCCGTCAGTTGAATATGCAGAGCTCGATTGTAAATACTATGCGACAGTTCTGCCAAATGATCCACAGTTTAGTAAGCTGTGGGGACTGCATAACATCGGACAAACAGGAGGCGTTACGGATGCAGATATTGATGCTCCTGAAGCATGGGATACCACAAAAGGTTCTTCGGGTGTTGTTGTCGCAGTTCTTGATAGCGGTATTGACTACAATCATGTGGATCTCAAAGCAAATATGTGGGTCAATCCATTCGAAACTCCTGGAAATGGTAAAGATGATGATGGTAACTGCTATATAGATGATGTGTACGGAGTAAACACAACTATTGTCAATAGCTGTACATCGTTAAATCAGGCAGCAGGTAACCCGATGGATGACAACAAACACGGAACACATGTAGCAGGGACTATCGGAGCGGTTTCAAATAACAGTATTGGAGTGACGGGGGTGGCATGGAACGTAAAGCTCATGGCCCTTAAATTCTTAAATAGTGGAGGTAGTGGATATACAAGCGATGCCATAGAAGCATTCGACTATATTGTTGCAATGAAACAAAAAGGTATAAATGTCCGGGTTGTCAGCAATAGCTGGGGAAGTACGACCTACTCTCAAGCACTCTATGACAGTATAAAAAAACTTCGTGATAATGGCATTCTTGCTGTTGTAGCAGCGGGAAATAGTGCATTTGATGCTGACTTTTATAGTCATTATCCTGCCGCATTTGATTTGGATAATATTATTTCTGTTGCTGCGGTTGATGCAAAAAATAGTCTTGCCTATTTTTCCAACTATGGCATCAAAACAGTAGATTTGGCAGCGCCGGGGGTAGAGATTTATAGTACAGTTCCGGCTAATACCTATAATTCATTCAATGGAACTTCAATGGCAACACCGCATGTTTCCGGCGTAGTTGCCTTACTTCTTTCAAAAAGTCCGTTCAATTTATGGACCAGTACACGGCTCAAGCACCACCTGCTTGCATCTGTTGTACAGAATACTCAACTTGCCGGAAAAACAGTAACGGCAGGAGTACTCAATGCCAACACTGCGGTAAAAAATTCTGCAACCGTTGAGTATTATCCGAAAGCAATACATCTTCTTATGGAGAAAAACGTACAAAAGTCTGTCGATATCGTTCTTGTGAATAATTCATCTGCAAGTGTTTCATGGACAACAACAAAGAAACCCGCATTTATTACTATGAATAAAACAGGCGGTACTGTGGTGAGCGCGCTGACTGATACGATTACGGTGTCTGTCAATTCCGCCAATATGTCTGTTCAAACATATACAGATCAATTACAAATAAGCGCAGGTTCATCGGCCATAACAATTCCTGTAATTGTTGTTGCAACGGACAATCCTTTTTCAAAATATACCAAATCAAAGATATTAAAAGATCTCACTTATCCGAGAACCGTATCCTTTGTGGACATGAATAACGATGCCTTGCAAGATATTCATGTGAGCGGGTTGAACGGAAACTTTTTGTATAAAAATAGTGGAAACAGCTTGTTTTCTGTGGGAATCCCACTTGATCAAGCTGGAGTCTATCCTTTAACACACTCATGGGGTGATTACAATAATGACGGATATACAGATGTTCTCATTGCTGGAAAGCCTTATTCCTTTGGGGGAAACTCGGTAAATCTATTGAAAAACAAAGGAAACAGCACATTTGAACGGGTGACGAATCTGGGAACTCCGATAGGCATAGATATGTGGGGGTCAAACTGGGTAGATTATAACCGTGATGGATGGATCGATTTATTTCTTATCGGAACTACAAAGACTGGCAGTACAACAACAGGTGTTAAAATCCAGGTCTATAAAAATGAACTTGGCAATCCAAACGGCAGTACTAATATTTTTACAAAGGCTCTGGATATAACAGACAGTCAGTACCAGTATCCTCAGGCAGGAACTTTTTCAGACTATAACAATGACGGATATCCCGATCTTATTGTTGGTGTCACAGGCTCTCTCAAACTCTTTCAAAATGATAAGGGTACGTTTAAGCAGATAACGTCAGGTGTTCTTGCGTCCCGAAAAAATAATTCATTCGGCGCAAGTTGGGCTGATTATGATAATGATGGCGATATGGATATATTTTTGGGGGCTGATGATACGACCACCCATGGGCTTTTCAGGAATGATGGAGTAAATGGTTTTTCCTTACTCACGTTTAACCAGTTGATTCCGGCTTACGTGGCAGGCGGAAGCTGGGGAGATGCAGATAATGACGGAGATCTGGATTTGTATGTCAATTTCTTTAGTAACGATATTAATAGAATACTACTCAATAACGGTCAAGGCGGTTTTACGAGGCCGACTGACTGGAATAGCGTAGAAGACAAGCTGACTGCTACTGGTGTTGCCTGGGGAGACTACAATAATGACGGCAATCGGGATCTAGTAACTCAAGATGTTTTCTATGGACTTCCGGGAGTTTTGTATACCAATAATGGGAATGGTAATAAGGGGGTTTTGGTACATTTGCACGGTCATGGTGCGCCCAACTCAAATAAATCAGCAATTGGCGCTCGAGTATTCTTAACAGCACAACTTGCCGGCAAAACTGTTACCCAAATGAGGGAAATATCCGGACAAAATTCTCCGGACGCGCAAGATGATTTGCGATTACACTTTGGACTTGCACAGACAACTCTTATAGATAAATTAGTCGTCAACTGGCCGTCAGGAAACAGAAGTGTTCTGTATAATTATACTGTTCCAACCGGGAAGATTATTTCCATAAAAGAAACACCGCGCGGTGACTGTAATGGAGACTATAAAATAGATGCAACAGACGTAACTGGTCTAAGCCAGGAAATTAGTGATGGGGATGGGGGAGATCCCTTGAATACACCAAAAGGAACATTTAGAGGTTTCCCCACATGTGACGCTAATTTAGATACCGTTGTTTCTACTGCCGATACCAGCTGTATCCAGGGACTTATATTAAATGGACCAGGCGGATGTCCGGTCAGCCTTTTGCCAATTACTCCAACGCGCACACCAACGCCAACTCCGACTCGAACCCCCACCCCCACTCCTGCTCCTGTTAAAGCAATCCCTCTGCCCACAGCAACTCCCACGCGTACTCCGACTCCTAAACCACTCTCCTGTACTATTACGACGACTGAAACGCAAATTGCCATGACGCCGTCCAGTATTTACAACATCACTCCTTCTGTTTCATCAAATGCATATGTGCAGAAAGTCACATTTGCTTCAAATAATACGGGAATAATCACCGTTGGTCCGGTAGAAGACACTACTTCTCCGTATACCACCCGGATCAGCTCCAGCTTGACACAAGGTACTACGAGTATTGTTATCCGGGGTATTGTCAACGGTACTGCTCTTTGTTCCAAAACTATTCCCGTCACCGTTTCTACTAATCCGACTTTTTAAATCAATAATCTATCTACTGAACCGATGTTCTTCTATTGACAATCGTTTCAGTTTTTTCCATACTCAATGGTGATGCTTGCGAAGTTAGGTGTTAAACACTATCTTGCCGTCAGTGCGGTAGTAGTAATTCTTGCCGCAGTTCCCCTCACTGTACAACTTGCAACTACAACACAAAATATTCAAAAAAGCGCCAAGGAACCAGTAGGAGCAATACCTATTCCACAACGAAAACAACTTCCACCTCACGTTCCAGGAGAAGTCATTGTCAAACTCAAACAAGAGGTGAGTCAAGCGAGTTTATCCGCGCTTGACATTCGAACGCTTCCCGAAGTGCTCCAGGAAGTCAATGATCGACATCCGATCAAATCAGCAGAAAAAATAATCAACAAAGAAGAAAAGGTGCAGGATAAACTCAATCGTTTGAAACAAAACTTCTCCCAACAAAATAACCAGCGGATCATTGACGACCAGCTTTTTACCAAGTCGGATCTATCAAAAACTACCAAGCTGACATTCGACCCTTCAGTTTCTGTTGCATCGATCGTTGAGGAATTAAAAACCGATCCGAGAGTAGAATATGCAGAACCCAATTATATTGTCACTACTTTTTATACTCCTAACGATACGTTTTATACTGAGCAGTGGCCCCTTGAGAACAGCGGCACCATTACCGGATCTGTTGCCGATGCTGATATTGATGCGAGCACTGCATGGAATATACAGCAAGGGAGTAATGCGGTAGTTATCGGAGTAGTGGACACCGGTATTGATTATACGCATCCTGATTTAGGTGGAAGGATCGGATCGACGTATAAAGTAATTGGCGGATATGACTTTGTCAATAATGATACTGATCCGAAAGATGATCATGGTCACGGCACTCATGTTGCCGGTACAATTTCCGCAGTTACTAATAATAGTAGGGGAGTTTCGGGAGTATGTCCAAACTGTAAACTGATGGCATTAAAGTTTTTGGATTCTGGCGGTTCTGGAAATGTCGCTAATGCGGTAAGAGCCATCGACTATGCCGTGCAAAATGGAGCAGACGTTCTTAACAATAGCTGGGGTGGTGGTGGTTATTCACAGACATTGCAAGATAGTATTAATCAAGCAGCTGCAGCTGGAGTAGTTTTCGTTGCCGCTGCCGGAAATTCCAATAGCTCATCACCTGCATATCCTGCTTCGATGGAACACGTGTTGAGTGTTGCGGCAACAGATAACGCAGATAGAAAAGCCTCTTTTTCTAACTTTGATAATGGTACCGGGTGGGTCGATATTGCTGCTCCAGGGGTTTCCATTCTTTCGACGTTTATACCTTCAAAAACATTGTCCTTAAGCTGCGCTGACAGCAATCACGGTTCAGCCAGTGACGGTTTTGGACTCTGTTCCGGAACTTCAATGGCATCACCTCATGTAGCTGGAATTGCCGGACTTATCTTTTCCAGAAATCCTGCCTGGACAAGCGGACAGGTATTAGGTCAATTAAAATATACCGCGGATTCAATTGATTCTAAAAATCCGAGCTTTATAGGTAAGTTAGGAATAGGAAGAGTGAATGCGTACAGCGCTCTGACAAAGATTGGGATTCCCAAGCTTCTCTATCGCAGCACCACTATTAATGACACTTCGGCTCAGTGGCCAAATGGTTTTTTCGAGCCGGGAGAAACTGTTCGCTTGCGGGTGGGTCTTCTCAACGAATGGATGGGAGCAACTGCAGTATCTGCTCAACTATCAGCGGCAGATCCGTATGTGACTATTTCCTCTGGTTCATCAAGCTATGGGACAATAGCACCAGGAGAAATAAAATACAATGCGACAGATTATACGGTATCACTCAACAACCAAGCGCCTCCGGGATATACTATTTCATTCGTACTTATCGTCACGTATACCTACAATAACAAGTCGTATTCACAGCGAATTCCTTTTACCTATCAAGCGAGCACAGATGTCGGATGGCCGAAGAAAAACGGAACCGGGCAAAGCATTTCATTTGTCGATCTGGATCTTAATGGAACGAATGAAATAATTACCGCCGGCGGGTATTGGGTTAAGGCATATACGAATGATGGACATTTACTATGGACCTATGCAATTGCTCCCGAGGCATATTTTACCGGAGAAATGGCAATTGGAAATATCGACACTGATCCCAACCCAGAACTCGTATTTGGTACGAGAAGAGTATTTGTCGGTCCTACCAGTCTCTATGTATTAGAACATAATGGGAAAAATAAATCTGGATGGCCGCGCGTTGAAGCAGGGGTTATTGGCTTTTATCATGTACTTTTGGCAAAAGCTAATAATGATAGTATTCATGACATAATTGTCAATGTGAGAAAAGGATCTTCTTCCACTTCCATCACTCCTTCCATCCGTGCATACACAAGTTCAAATAGCCTTCTGTGGGAACGTACCGGTCCGTATGACAATCTGAGCGGTTCATCAGTCGGTGATGTGGATGGCGATGGCAATCTGGAGCTGGTTACCAGTTTTTATCAATATAATGCACCCTGGCCAAGCAGAATTCTTCTGACTAATATAGAAAATGGTACCGATTATGGAGTAAGCACGATTCAAACTACTGATGAACGGGTTCCCTCAGCTCCGGTGTTAGGAGATCTTGATAGAAACGGCGATTTAGAGATAGTGTTTAGTACTGAGATACGTGTGCCTGATGGAGGGAATGTTTATGCGTATCATCATAATGGGACGAAAATGTCCGGCTGGCCAAAATATACCGGAACTGAGCGTCTCCGTACTTCTCCGACACTGACAGATCTGGATGCTGATAAGGATCTTGAAATTGTCATAAATAGTCAAACAAATACCACGACAGGTAATTTGTTTGCCTGGCATCATACAGGCACGAACGTCTCTGGCTGGCCCGTATATAGTCCATACGCCTTCTATTATAGTCAACAGTCTCCACAAGCACTTGCTATTGATATCGATACAGATTCCAATATTGAGTTACTATTTGCAGGATATAACTATCCGATCACAAACCTTGGTGACTGTTTTATACTTGCTTATAATCACAATGGTGTATTAGTAACGGGGTATCCAAGACAGCTTGGTATAGAGCCGTGTGAACTATTCAAATTTACCGCCGGAACAATAAATTCAACGACGCATCTTGGTATCATATCGCATGGTAACTACGATGCCTTTCTTCATAATACCCAGGACGCTCCAAACCAACAGTTGATGCAGTGGCCCATGTTTATGCATGATTTACTTCGTACAGGCTCATATAACGGACTCATTACACCTACTCCTCTTCCAGTAAAACCAATTCCTCTGCCTACATCTACTCCAACACGTACTCCAACTCCCAAACCGCTCTCCTGTACGATCATGACTAATGAATTACAAATTGCCATGTCTCCATCCAGCACATACACGGTTACAGCCACCGTTTCATCAAATGGGACGGTACAGAAGGTAACGTTTGCGTCAAGCAACACCGGTATAGTTACCCTGAGTCCGGCAGAGGATACCATTACTCCTTACAACACACGACTCACCTCAGGACTTACACAAGGTACAACAAGTATTGTAGTAAAAGGTATTGTCAATGGCCTAGCGCTGTGTTCTAAAACTGTTCCGGTTACCGTCTCATCAACTCCTAATTTTTAAATTAGAACTCTGCCCGCTTTTACGGCGATTCATTGACAAACTAATCTTCTCCTCGTATACTCCGGCACGATGGAAAAGCGAGAACTAACGAGACGTGACGTATTGAGAAGCATAGGAGGATTCGGGGGATTAGCCCTGACAACACCATTTGTTGGTTTACTTCCTGCATCTCCTCCTTCACTTGGAGAGACTCCGGTCATTGAAAGTGAACGAGTTCTAGCTTGGGAACCGGTGCCTCCACAAGATCGAAGTCGTTTGGAGTTTATCCGAAGACCGCGAAAAAATAGCGCAATTGACCGTCTGACAACACAAGGAACAATTGCTTCATCTGCTCTTGACCATTATGTATATGTTCCAACTATAGGTAACCCAAAGCCAGAACAGCAGAACCCGATTGATCGAGAACAATTTCGTAATCACTCATATGATTTCTTGCGGGAAATGGGAATTACGATTGATAAGGCAAACTATAGTATTGAAGGATCCATGGACAATATTGCGAACCGAACCGAATTTTTCACTGCGATTTTAGGAGGTATGGAAGATCTTTCCGTGCTTTGGAAAGAGATGCGGGATGAAAGTGCCGGTACAGAAGAACCTATTACAGAGACGCCGTTTTGGAACAAGATAAAAAAGTTAACCTGGAAGTACGATGCAACGATGGCTGGAGCAATTACTGTTATTACCGATCCGGATGATGAAGAAAAGCGCGAGGTTGTTATAACCATGGGACGGCCGGAAAGTTCCGGGCCTGATTACGAAAACATCGGGTATGGCCTCAATGAACTAGCAAATGCCCTTGTTGATTCATCTGCTACGGCGAAGCAGTATCCGGATATGTACCGCGCATTCAATGAAGCGGTTTCAAATACCCTTTCAAACTTTAGCCTGTTTCACTCAATTGACCGGGAACAGTGGAAGCATCCGGTGTATCTGGAGCTACTCCTTGATCTTCTTGATCGAAGTGAAAATGGATGGTATGTCGATATTCCGTCGAGTATGCACAAGCAAGTATTTGGCAAAATACTCGACCAGCTTACTCCTCTTGGTGAAAATATTGCGTCCCATTTCAATGAACATCTTGGGGCTCTTCTTGAATACCGTGGTTTCTGGACAAACCTATCACTCGACTATGCAAAAAACAAAAAGCTTGCCAAATCTGCTCTTGCCATCGTAAGCGGCGCAAAAGAAGGAAGCAATGATTATCCGTACCGTGAACAATATCCGGCATTCCCCGATGCCATAGAGTGGTTAATAGACAATCAGCATTTACCCGGACCCGATACGCAGCTTGAAGAGGGGGTACTCTATAGAATTCTATTTGCTGACAGCAAGCACCCGGGGAGTTTTGTTGTGCACTACATGGAAGATGGTGAAGAGAAAACAATGACCGGAACACGGATCAACCCGATGACGGCGATGATAATCGATGGGGAATTTCGTACCAAACCATTCCCCGCAAATACAAACGTCATAAACAATCTCCGTATCGTACGTGAAAACGGTGAGACACAGCTGATTGCCCCGTACATGATCTTTGAAGCGCCAGATCAGTTTGAGAGATTCCTCTCTCTTCTTGCGGGAAATCCGCCGGATGGCATTTTGCCGAAAGATGGCGACATATTTATGTTTACTACCATCATGACACATCCGGTGACACAAGAGTTACTCACGTTGGAACATAGCTGTCTGATGGTGCCGGGAAAGTACAATCCGGCAGGTGCGGGAACTATTGTGCAATCAACAGAAATTCACGAGCACATACGAGAAACACTGCTATCACAATACAATCGTTCAAACGTGTCACGTTAGTATCGTTCTTTTTGATTGACAGCGAGGAGAAGCTGACATATACTGTGGCTGTATGGAAAAAGGTCGACTGATAAGAACATTACTCATCATTGCGTCTTTGTCTCTAGTAGGACAAGAACCTTCTGCTCCTGCAGCACAAACTTCTGGGGTAACAGAAGATATTGCGAGTGATGGAGTATGGGAAGGATGGGATGTTGTTACTCCACCAGATCGGGATATTATTATATTTGATAAACCGAATCTTCCTTCCGAAATATCGGCGAAGACGATCTTTGTGCAGGAAGGAATGGGAACTTCACCCACTCCTTGACAAGAATAGAGGCTTCTGTTATTATAGAAAGTAACTTGAAGTCGGCATGAGAATAGTTTCACACATACAACGTCAAACAGTCGTGAGTTTTCTGTGGTGTAGAAACGTATAATTCCTGTCGTTGTGACAGAGGGTTGAGGAGCTGGCTTTTAGGCCAGCTTTTTTATTTTTGAATCGAATAACAATTGAGGCTATTGGCTATGGCTCGGCAAGCAGTTGGGCTCGCCCGCTAACGCCTGAGCGTAGCGATGGCGAGCGGGCCGTTAGCTCAGTTTCCGCCAAAGGCGGACCAGCCTCTGGCTGGGGCCTAAAGCACACTAACTTATTAACAAATTCGGATTGGGCCTATAGCTCATTTGGCAGACCGCACGCTTTGCAAGCGTGAGGTCGTCGGTTCAAACCCGACTAGGTCCACCAAGCTTAGCTTGGTGAAATCGAGCTCAGCTCGACACATACTTTTTAGTCCTGTTCTTTTTTGAAAGCAAAAGAGAATAGAATTAAGAAGTACAGGTTACTTCATTGTTCGTTGACAATCAGGTAAATAGGTTATATTTTGAAAAGTAAACGGTGAATTCTCTCTGTGTTGTACATGGAGAGAAAAGCCGCTTGAAACAGCTAATAAGGCCAATGGTGAATGCCTTGGGATAACGAGCCGAGGAAGGACGTCTCCTGTCGGGCGATAGGCGTCGGGGAGCTGACAAGGAAGCTTCGATCCGACGATTTCCGAATGAGGTAACTCTACCCTGCGTAAGCAGGGTAAACCTGCGTTACGCAGGAATGACGAAATATCAAAATAACTTAATAACATAATGAAAGCTGATTTTTATTCAGTAATTCCGTTATTTAGTAATTAAGTTATTTGTCATTCGCGCGTAGCGCGGGTGGGGCACCCGGTGAAGTGAAACATCTCAGTAGCCGGAGGAAAAGAAAGCATCCAGCCTCGCTTAGACGCGAGTCTAGGCGGGCGCGATTCCGTCAGTAGCGGCGAGCGAACGCGGAACAGCCTAAACCGTCCGATTCGGACGGTGTTGTGGGGCTATCAATAAATGGTATGTTTTTCTGTAACAGAATGCGGTGGAATACGCAACCAAAGAACGTGACAGTCGTGTATGTGAAACGGAAAAGCAGCCAGAGATAGTTCCCAAGTACCACGGGACACGTGAAACCCTGTGGGTATCTGGGGCGACCACGCTCTAAGGCTCAATACTCGTTATCACCGATAGTGAACAAGTACCGCGAGGGAAAGGTGAAAAGCACCCCGGTGAGGGGAATGAAATAGTACCTGAAACCATATGCCTACAAAGAGAGGGAGCCCGTAAGGGTGACCTCGTGCCTATTGAAGAATGAGCCAACGAGTTTAGGTAAGCGGCTTGGATAAGTCCGTAAGGACGAATTCATAGGGAAACCGAGTGCGAAAACCGCATTTATTGTCGCTTGCCTAAGACCCGAAACCAGGCGAGCTAACCATGGCCAGGATGAACTCCGACGAAAGTCGGAGGGAGGTCCGAACCCACGCATAGCGCAACATGCGGGGATGAGTTGTGGTTGGGAGTGAAAAGCTTACCGAGCCTGGTAATAGCTGGTTCTTCCCGAAATGTCTTTAGGGACAGCGTCAATTCTTAAAAT
>JACQMD010000027.1 GCA_016203755.1 Candidatus Roizmanbacteria bacterium | reverse complement strand
TGAGATAGTTTTGGTTAACTTTGTCGTCAAATCAATAACACTCCTCGAAAAATCAGCGTAGCCGGGAAGTAAAAGAACGTCATCATAGGATAAATACTCTTGCGAACTAAATTTTTGACTGAATGATTTCATGATTTAATGATTTAATGCTTTAATGAATTACAGGTAGGCATTAATACCCGCTCCTTTCGTAAATGTTGCTTTTCGTGCAATCTGTATACATCGATCAATTTCTTCTTCTGTTAGAATTTTTTCATTGCGAAGTAGCTCTAATTGATCAGTCAGATGACCCCGCTCCATTGTTTCGGGCCAATCGGTATTGATAGTAAATAAAACACCTGTTTCTATGAATGTTCTCAAAATAAAACGGAGCTCTTCGATATTTTCGACGGCGCGCGTCACGATGTTTGACATCGGACATAGTTCAAGAACGATTCTTCGTTTGACCAGTTCTTTCATAACTGGTTTATTGTATGCTGCTTTTATGCCGTGCCCTATCCGATCGGGCTGGAGATATTCTATGGCTTCACCAATATCATTGTCAGCGTCAGTTTCACCCGTATGAACCGTTACTCCGAGCCCTGCCTTTCTACACATTTTTACCACGTCTTTATACTCCTTGAAGCTAAAATGCCCGCGGTTATAATTGGCAAAATCAATTCCTACGACTCCCCGCTTATGATACTTGATCGCCTTCTCCGCAATAATTTCATTCTTGGTTTTATCAAACTGCCTGTCCATACAGAATATAAGACCTGCCTGTATTTGAGGAAATTCAAGAAGTGCCTTTTCCATACCTCGAAGAGCCGCCATAATGATATGATCCAGATCCTGTTGCCCGCCGGAGTTGTGTTTCATTGGATTTAACCGAAGCTCGTAAATGATTATATTGCTGCTTCTGTACGCGCCACCGAGCGTTTCATGCACTGCCTTCTCGACTGCATAGGTACCGGAAGATAATGGATCGAGAATGGGATGAAGGACAGTATCGAGGTATTCACGGAGCGTGGTTTTGCGCTCAAGTGACAATACAATTTTATTCTCAAATTCCCAGAAATCTTTTGTGGCCAATTTCATCCCTTCTGCATGCGCAATAGACCAGAGAACTGATGTCGGAATGGAAGCCGATATATGCGCATGTAACTCTACTAATTCTTTTCTCATAAAAAATGCCCGCAAAAAATGCGAGCTATTTTCAAACTAAAAATAAAGGTGGTACTTGTTTCTCAAGCGCCATAATTAATTGTATCACCTGCGAAAGCGTTGTCAAGCCATTGAAAATTTAAGGAATATCATTACAATAGCTTGATATGGCAGAACGCGTCTTGGGGATTGACATAGATAATACACTTGCACGTGCAACTGATATGATGCCTACTCTGGCCGGGATATACAATGAGCTTCTCAATCTTGGCATGACGCCAGATGAGATTGAAGCAGCACGTCATTATCAGCGAACATTCGAAATTCCGCAAATACGAGCTTTTATACAACGTGGGGAAGATCAACGAACACTGTATTACGATGCACGCAAAGAAATAAGTGCAAACCCGCACATCTATTTAGATTTGGAAAGTCTTCCGTTAGCGCAAGAAGGAGTCCGGCAATTCATCGAACAGTTTGGCGGTCCGGTCTTCTTTGCTGGTTATTGGACCGTACGATCGCAAGCAAATGCTCCCGCAACCGGACAGTGGCTCAACAATCACCGGTATCCTCACCCGGAACGGCTTACTGCGTGTGAAAGTCCAAAAGATAAACTGTTGCGACTTGCTCGACTCACCATCCATCACAATCAGTATTTTACAACCCCGCCTGGATTGCTACTGATTGACGATAGCGCAGATGCGCTGGGTGAAGCTGCAATCCAATTGACATTACATGATCAATTTGAGACGAGAGCCAGGCGGTCGGGTTTACTACCCGGTGATTACCCGATTAAGGAGTTATTTCGTAAATCTCTCGTCGTTGGATTTGGGAAAGATGAGAAAACGACCGTCTATCCTGCTGCAAGACTCCGGATCGTTTCACTCCCTGATTGGAATCCCGACACGCTTGCACACGTCATACCATTCATACAGACAGAACTTGGTAAACCAAATGATAATAGACTTGATACATAGTCATTTAGAAAAATGTATTGGTTTAACAGTCAGTCTGGCGGTGTCAAGAAATGAAAATAGAAAACTGTTCTTCACAAAGTGAATGTCAAATTGCACAACTGATTGCCAGTAAGTGTACCTATGAAGATACAATCGCACAATTGGAGTTACTCAAAACTGCACAGGGCGGACTTTCTCAAACTGACCGATGGTTCCTGCGATTAGAACAAGAGGCGCTTCAAGAGATTACTACCCAAATTAACGACAATCGCTGTGTAGCATGTAACGCTTATTGAGAAGCAATGTATTTTCTTATTGTATTGATCTCATCCCGAAGTAAACGGGCAGCGACTCCGGGATTTTGGGCAAAAATAATCCCGCGGGAGACATTGATGATCATACCCATCTTTTTTGAGTTAAGTCCAGCACGAAGACTTTTCTCAAGCTCTCCTTCTTGCGCCCCGACTCCCGGAACGAGAATGGTCATGTCACCAACGAGTTTTCGAACCATAGCAAGTTCTTCAGGGTAGGTGGCGCCGACGACGAGAAAACAGTTGTTGTTTTTGTTCCAGTTTGATACAACACTTCGAGCAACTAATTCGTAGAGACGCTCCGACGGAACATCTCTCCCCGATTGAACGTTTTTGTTCTGAAACTCCCCCGACCCGGGATTTGACGTTTTACACAAAATAAAAATTCCTTTCTCTTTCCGGCTGAAAAAAAGCGAAAGTGCTTCTCCACCCTGATAGGGTTGCAGGGTAATGGCATCAACCTGCAAATATTCAAATGCGAACTGCGCGTATGATTCATTGGTATTCCCGATATCCCCTCGTTTGAAATCAAGAAGAATCGGACTATCTGGATAGCGCTGATGAATATAATCACAGGTCATTTTCAACTCTGCAACGCCAACTGCTCCCCGCGCTTCATAAAAAGCACTGTTTGGTTTATAACAACAAACAAACTCATGTGTCTGGTCAATGATGTATTTGTTAAACGAAAACTGCGGATGTTTCTCTTTTTGAAATTGCTCCGGAATTTTTGGGAATTCAGGATCAAGCCCGACACAAAGAAGGGAGTTATTTTTGGAAACAACCGCATCTAGTTTTTGCTGGAAGGTCATGTTATTTCTTCGAATACACTTCGTCATGTGAACCTAAATCAACAAACTTCATTCCGTCGGAAACATATTTGAATATGGCACGGATACTTCGATTGATAGAAATACTCCACGTCCCTTCGCGTCCTGTCAACTTATGCAACCTTAAAGAGGGATGATGAGGATTTTCTCTAAGAAGTTTATATGTCTTATCGAGCGATGAAGAAAGATTTTTATTCTGAAGACGTAATTTTCTATATTTCTTTTCGAAATTCGAAGTAGTATGAATATTCATGCTTCGACATCAAGCTCCGAAAAAGACCTTATGATTCTTGTTTTTCCTTCCCTATACTCTTTTTCAGCCTGTCGTAGTGCCCGTTCTGTCCTTTTAGATGGCTTAAAAGTCGGTATCGTACCGTCGTCAACGGGCATAACTATTTTTTCCCCGGCAGGCAATCGTACGACCGCATCGCTGATAAGATATTTCACATACCGACTCAAGCGATACCCGAAACGGGCCGCCTGCATTTTTAATATAGCTGCTTCCTCATCCGTGAGGGTAAGTTGTACTTTTTGCATAGTGAGGGAAGTATAGGAAGAATTAATTGGTTTGTCAATACTTTTGCACGTAACTATTCAGTTCTTTCCGACAGCTCCATTGAGAAGATACTCTTTTAAGGTAGGAGTCAGTGGTTGATTCTTAAGTTTAATGGTTTGAAAGACACTCATATTTACCATGTGGGTTTGTGCTCCTTGTACAC
>JACQMD010000026.1 GCA_016203755.1 Candidatus Roizmanbacteria bacterium | reverse complement strand
CAGTCCAAATTGAGCGGAAATACAGTAAAGACGAAATCCTTCAGATGTATCTCAATGAAGCGCCCTATGGCGGAACTGCTTGGGGTGTGGAATCAGCTGCAAAGCAATATTTTGGTAAAAAAACAAGTGAATTGTCGCTGGTTGAATCGGCAATTCTTGCGGGATTACCGCAGCGGCCATCCTATTATTCTCCCTATACCGGCGAGCCGGGAGCATATATTGCACGTGCCGAACATGTACTTCGACGCATGCGAGAGGACGGGTATATCACCAGTACGGAAGAAGAGGAGGCAAAGAAGCAAGTACCAGCGATAGTATTTTCCGGTCGGGAGAATTCGTTTGAGGCGCCACATTTTGTGACGCATGTCAGAAAACTGTTAGCCAAACAATTTGGTGATGATCTTATTGAGACAGGTGGATTGCGGGTCATAACCACCCTTGACTCAAAATTACAACGGGCATCGGAAGACATTCTCCGCGAGGAGCTGGAAAAAGTTAAAACGCTCGATGTTGGGAACGGCGCTGCCATGGTAATTGACCCTCAAAGCGGCGAAATTTTGGCGATGGTTGGTTCCAAAGATTACAATGCGGAACAAATAGATGAGGAAGAAGGGAGTTTTGGCGGAAAATTCAACGTAGCAACGCAGGGTCTTCGGCAGCCCGGATCAGCATTAAAACCAATAGTATATGCAACGGCATTTGAAAATGGGTACACTCCTTCTTCACTCATTTTGGATGTTGCGACTGAATTCCCTGGTGGTACTGATGAGAAGCCTTATACACCTGAAAACTATGACGGGAAATTTAGAGGGCCGGTGCAAATGCGATTTGCTCTTGGCAATTCGATCAACATGACTGCAGTCAAAACGCTCGCCCTCGTTGGACTGAAGGATTTCCTGGAAACTGCATACAATATGGGTTTGACCACACTTGAACCGACACAAACCAATATGCGGCGGTTTGGTCTCTCAATTGCCCTCGGCGGCGGCGAAGTACGATTGATTGATCTCACCAGTGCGTATGGGGTATTTGCTGCTGGTGGAATTAGTCATGAACCCGTAGCTATTCTTGAGGTGAAGGACAGAAGCGGTAAAACCCTCTTTAAAGAGCAGCAAACAAAAGGCGAGCAGGTACTTGCTCCGGAAGTTTCCTATCTTATCTCTCATATTCTCTCCGATAACAACTCACGGCTTGACGTATTTGGACCAAGTTCGTGGCTTCATATTCCCGGAAGAACAATTGCGGTCAAGACGGGAACAACCGATGACAAACGTGATAACTGGACTGTTGGTTTTACCAAAGACATAGTAATTGGAGTGTGGGTAGGAAATAACGATAACTCTCCGATGAATCCTAAACTTGCGTCAGGAGTCACGGGTGCTGCCCCCATCTGGAATCGCATCATGAAGGAGGCGCTTCGTGAGTATAGTGATGGTATTATGGATAAACCGGAAAACGTGATTGCGCTTGATGTTGATTCATATGGCGGCGGGTTGCCAAAAGACGGTCAAGAGATTCGAAGCGAGTACTTTATTAAAGGAACAGAGCCTACCGGTATCTCTCCCATCTATCAGACCGTAAAACTCTCCACGCGTCAGGATGGGAAACGTGCGAGTCCTGACGAGATCAGGGTGCATGATTATAAAGAGCAGGATTTTATCGTCTTTACCGAAGACGATCCGGTATCAGGAGACGGGAAAAACCGCTGGCAGGAAGGAATAGACAAATGGCTTGAAGGAAACGGTGATGAAAAATATCATCCGCCAAGAGAAACGTCTGATGTGAAGATTGAAGAGGAGAAAAAGGACGAGCCGACAAAAACACCGACACCGACTCCAAATGAGGATGATGAAACTACTCCTGCTCCTTCGCCAACTGTTTCGTTATTGCCAACTCTATAACTTAATTCACGCTTGGTTGTGTTCGTTTATCTATTATTTCAACTTTATCCTGAAGCTCTTTAAACTCTTCACGAGTAGGGGTGTTTTTTATTAGTTTTATAACCAAATCCAACTTAGTATCTAACGTATCAACTTTTCGGTCTAACGTATCGATTCTTCCGTTTGTTCTCCCAATTTCAAACTTCAGAAGATTTCTGAATATGGTATCAAACAACTTCGTTTGTTTTTTGTTTTCAGCCTGTATCTTTTTTCCAATCTTTTGTTCCAAATGGGCAATTTTTCCATCAACAATTGAATCCAAGGTGATTGTAGTCTTCTTTTTTTGCTGCATATGTACTTCAGTGTACCATGTGTTGGATAGACTTCAATACTGTATTTTTAACATTGCCAACTTCCTTATCTGTTAAATTTTTAGATGGGTGTTGGAAAGTCAAACGCAGCGTTCGATTATTCTGGTATGAGTCAACCATTTCAACATGTTGAATAAGCGGACTTGTTTCATAGATCTTTTTAATGACATCGCCTATGTACGTATTTTCTGATAGTGTAATCGTTATATCCTCAATAACCGGTGGATGTTCAGGGATGGGAGTAAAGGTCTGTTTTGTTGTAGCATGTTTAAGGAGCTTTTCAAAATTGAGATCGGTGACGATGGTTTCACCTGCTTGACCAATAATACCTATTGAGACAGTATCTATTACGATGTTTGCCAGCCGATTTGGATGTAGTAACTGATAAATAGGGATCGTTTTATCAACAGAAGGTTGGAATGTATACTGTGTAATGTGTAGTTCGGAAAGAACAGATTCGACAACTTGTTTTGCCTTGAAGAAATTCTCTTCGGGTTTTCCGCCGTGGAGGGTGAGGGTTAACATTAATGGTTCTTCAAATGGTTGCCTTTTTGTAGTTGCAGGCCATTGGCCTGCGTTATTCTGGGCGCGCCAAGGGCGCGCAGCTACATAAATCCTCGATAATTCAAACAATTTTAACTCATCTTTTCTCGCATTATTTTCCTCAACCGCTTGCAAAACTCCTGGCAGTAAACTT
Source organism: Candidatus Roizmanbacteria bacterium (assembly GCA_016203755.1). GTDB lineage: Bacteria > Patescibacteriota > Microgenomatia > 2-01-FULL-40-14 > JACQMD01. The sequence continues at coordinate 470 of JACQMD010000026.1, read as the reverse complement.
GGTCTCAAATACTCCCCTTCTTCGGTTAAAGGATTCCGTAATTTTACTGATTCTTTCGGATTAAAACCATACTGTTCGAGAAGTTCTTTCGAAACGAGAGATGATGTATAGACTTCTGTATAGCCCCAATGCAAGAGCGCGTCTTTTATTCTATCTACCCAGTAATGTTCATGCGTTGCCTTTGAAAGAGGTGTCCCAATTTGTACTCGAGCGGGGAGATTGTGATAACCATACAATCGAGCCACTTCCTCAACGATATCCTGGGGAATATTCATATCGTCTGCCCGATACGAAGGAACAGATGTCGTAAATAGTGAAGTCTTTGGATTGAAAACAGTTGGCAAACCAAGCGATGTAAGTATAGTAATAATGGTGTCAGAAAACAGAACCTTACCTAAATAGGCATCAATTATTTTCTTGGACACGGTCAATTTCTTCTCTTTGAATGGATTTGGATAACTATCTGTAAT
>JACQMD010000047.1 GCA_016203755.1 Candidatus Roizmanbacteria bacterium | reverse complement strand
TATATCGGACAAAAAGCATGGAAGAAACTGGATCCCGGAGGCGGTGTTGGCGTAGGTAAAGGAGCACCCGTAGGAGTAACAGTCGGAGTAGGCGTAAGAGTTGGAGGTGGACCTGGTAGAGTCGGCACAGTCACTACCTCCACCTCTATCTGATAGACTGGCCCGGTGGCGGGGTATTGTGCCGGTCCGTCCATGGTAGCAGCCGGGCGAGCCTCGGCTATGCCGTCGTTCCATGCACGACACATGATGGTATGCAACCCGACATCTGCCAGCGTCGTTGGCCATGACCCGGATATCGTACCACTCGTAAATGCAGGACCATTGCCAAAATTTTGATAGCCCAAGCGATCTGACATACTAAACGTATCTTTTGAAAGCTCTCCCCGCAGATTCCCGTCGAGTGATTCATACTGAGCCTGAAAACCTATCGTTGTCCCTGCCTGAATTTCCGGTATCGTATCGAAGTTGGTATCAATACCGCAGTTAGAAGTACACACGACATTTTTACAATTCGGCGCGCACTGAATGAGGGGACCAACGGCAGAATTGGGTGCCCGTCCGGTTACATTACTTGTCGACGTTACCCACCAGTTGTAACGGGCTGTGGCATCAACGGTGAAGGTATAGGTCGTACCGACAATATTATCTTTACAAAAATCTCCCGGACCATTGGTTGCTGGACACGTCCCGGTCCACCCGTCCGTAAGATTGTCAACTGCAAGGAAATAAAAGTCTGCCGATGGATCTGCGGTCCAGCTCACTGTCACTGAAGTTCCCGGATTGGTACAATCATAATCCAGATTGGTCGGCGTACCTAAGGCAAAGACGAGGTCATACTCAAAATTACACTGCCCACCCGACAGACCAGCAGCTGTCGAACAATCAGTTGCAATATTTCCGCTCCCTGCCGCTTGACACTCATAGGAGAATCCTCCGGCTCCACTTGCTCCACACCCTCCCATCCATGCTTTATCCGTTTTTCCGGGTGGCTGATAGCCGTCAGGAGCAATTTGTGGAGTTGCTTCATTCCAAGGCAGCCGCACCGCATATGGCTGACCTTGAAGTATTACACCAGGACTTTCAAAATATCCTTGAGCATCAGTTATGGGTGTATCAACGGTTGTTCCCGTGACTCCACTTACTATATTCACTGCTACACCGGGAATGCCCACGTCGGTAAGACTGTTTCGAACGTGTCCCCCAATGGTCACCGGTGGCGGTGTCATATAATAAAACCACACATGATTCCACTCACAATCGCCCTCTTTATAGACGGTGATATTGCTGATTGATGGTGAACTGCTTGCGCCAAAGGTACCCGACTCTGATGGTTTACAGGCCGTTCCATCAAATAGCGTTGTTGTTCGAGACCAATGGGACAAAACTGCAGAGGGATTGTCCATGGAAGCTTGCACATTGACCAACGTACAATCATCAACTGCATCCCCATTACAGTCCGTATCCACAATGGGATTGGTTGTTGCCTCAAAAGTGTATCGTGGAGCTCCCCAATAACACTCATTATTATTTATGTTATTGGTAGTAGCTCCGTGAGTCCACGTGATCGTGTAATTGGGTGATCCGTTACACTGATCGTTACCACAGTTATCTCCATAATAAAAACGATTTAAAGGGCAACTTGGATTATAAGGATTTGGCTCGAGATATATTCTTCCTAAAATTATTGCCGATCCAGCAGCATAAGTGTTTGAGGAAAAAGCTATCATTAGTATAAGTATCACAAAAGAAACACTGCAAGTTTTGAGAGCAAATTGTACAATTCTTTTCATAGTTACTTTTTTACCTATGGTAGTATAAATTCATCAACTTCCACCGTATTGGTTTCTGCAAGCGTGTAAGAAATGGTCACTCTATCTCCTTTTTTCAGTTTACCTAGTTCAGATAGAGTAATAATATCGTAAGAACTGCGTGTTCCTCCATTTTCATCTTTCTTCTCCCAGGCATCACCGATAAGTGTTTTCTCGGTTAATAGTACTGTTAATGTTTCTCCATCATCAGTTGTTACAGTATAGGTTTCTCCTTCTTTGACAATTTCATCTATCACTGCACCTATTTTTATTTTTTGAGTTCCAAATACATCATACCTGTATGTTTGAGAAGTGGAAGCTGGTGGAGTAACTTGTTGTATGTATTCATTGGTTTTGATCGGTTGCTGTGACACTGGCATTTCCGGACTCGTTGGCCGCTGGGTCAGCCACACATACACTCCCGCCTCAACGAGCAAAATAAGAATGATGAGAAGAAGTACTTTCTTCATTACGTATCAGTATGTAAAAAACTTTTCCCTTTGTCAAGAGCGGGGTTGAGAGACAGTTTCGATTTGTTCTTTAATGCGTTTCGCTGCCACGTATGCTTTATTTATTTCTTCTTTTGTATAATCCGGAATATCGGGTGGATACCGGGTTTCAATATAAAATCCGGTAAGCAGTTCGCATGAATTGCGTAACTTCTCCAGTTCGGGTTCAATGCGTACACAAACATCAAGCAGTTTGGTTAAATCATGAATTCGCGGGAATACTTTTCCATGAAACATAAGATATCCTTTGAGGTACTTTTCAGCAACCTGTTGAGAAAGAAACGCAACTTGGGGAAAAATGATTCGCTGTTTTAGTCCAACCGTTGCATATTGAAAATCACTTTCTGCAGAAGAAATCCACTCTTGAGCGAGTAACCTTCTTTCAGGTTTACTCATACATCACTCTCCCATTTCGGAGTACTTCGGTAACAAAAGGATCACCAAGGCTCAGTCGTTTTTTTACTTCATCCGGAGTATATACAATAACATCAAGTGAATATTGCCTATCCAGTCCTCGCAATGCCCGGAATACATCTTGTATCC
>JACQMD010000046.1 GCA_016203755.1 Candidatus Roizmanbacteria bacterium | reverse complement strand
TTGTTGCCCTCCAGGATGAAATAAAATACCGTGAACAAAAAGGTGAATCCGAAATTAGAGTATCAGACGGCGCGCTCACAAAAATAGAAGCAGGCGAATATATTTATTCTTTTGTAGCAGAAGAAGTTTTAATTGTTACAGATGACCAGCCAATTGAAATATCTTATCAGGGGAAAAGATACTCAGCAATTCTAGTTGGAAAACAAGGAAATACTGTTTTAGTAGCAACACCTGACAGCTTGGGTGAAAAGATAGGAAATGCTATCCTAATAATTTCCCCTATTTTTCTGCTTAAGGCATTGATAGCAGTTTTAGAACAAACTCCAAAACTTGAAAACTATAACTTTAACTTTCCAGATTCAATTATTGGCAAGAAACAATTACCTGATATTTCGATAAAGAAAGTAGATTTGGGTAACTCAACCATCAAACTCAATTTTGACCAAGTTAATGCTATTCAAGCAGCATTAGGAAGTAGATTTTGTTTTATTTGGGGTCCGCCTGGAACTGGCAAGACTACGGTTATTGGCAAACTTGTTGAGTATTTGTTAAAGGAAGGAAAAAGGGTACTCATAACTTCTCACACCAATATTGCAGTAGATACAGCTTTGAGGGATGTTTTGGAAACAGATGGCAAATTTAATGAAAGTGTGAAGGAATTTTATGAGGATGGGAAAATATTACGACTTGGGGTTCATCAATTGCCAGCACTCGACGACTATCCAATGATTATGGGTAAGAATATAGCTTCAAAAAACTCACAAGAGCTACTTGCGAGATTGGCTGAAATAGATGAGGAAGAAGCTAAGTTATTAACTGAAAGCAAACAAATCGAAGATAGGTTGGGTACTTACAGAATAATTACTCACTATTTTGAAGAGAAAACGACAATAGAAAAAGAGATAGCAACCTTATCAGACAATTTAGCTAAGCAGCAAGCAGCGCTTAAAGATAATGAAGATAAAAAGATGTTGATAAAGCAGCAGCTGGAAAAATCTCAAAAAAATAACTGGTTCAGTAATATGATGCAGGGACTGAATATGGGCAAATTATTGGATGCGCTTAATAAAACAGACAACTTGATTATCAATACTACTTCAGAAACTCAGCAAATACAAGAGAAAATCAAAGATGCTAAAGCAGAACTTCATACTATAGATGACGAAATAGAAGCGTCCGGATTTGATTCCTCAACGATAAATGTTTCTTCGGAGTTGACCGCTAAGCTAGAAGAAAATTTAACGCTAATTAACAATATCAGAACAACCAAAAGAAGTATCCAAGAACAGATAGACCAGATAACAAAATTGATGCTCAACAGCGCTAGAGTTTTAGCTACAACTCTGACGAAATGTTACCTTAGGCCAGAGGTATTATCTCAACATTTTGATGTTGTAATTATTGATGAAATCTCAATGGCTCAAGTGCCACACCTATTTGTAGTGATAGGGATGGGAGAAAAGATGATTTTAGTAGGAGATTTTTTGCAACTTCCACCAATATCCCAAGCCAAAACAGAAATGGCAAAAAAGTGGCTATCAAGGAGTTTGTATGACTATTTTGAAATCCCAGACAGGTTCATAAAAAAGAACGACTATATAAACCAAGTTAAACCACTATTTGAGCAGCATAGAATGCATCCCGATATTTCTAATTTAATAAATGGTTTTGTATACAAAGGTAGGTTAAAAGATGGCGAAGAATTAAAAAACGAGAGGGGGCAACGAGGTCACCTGGCTCCTTTTGATGGCCATATTGGATATTTTGATACAACCTCGATTGAGGCAACCTGCAAAAGAAAAGAAGGGGGTTCAAGATTTACTCTCAAAAATGCGTTTATCGATTTATACTTAGCAAGTATTACTACTCAAGATTATTTAAGGCACTACCTGAAAGATAGAAAGATTGATGAGGAGGAAAAGATAAGTATTGTTGGTGTTGTTTCTCCGTATAGGGCACAAGCGTCCTTGTTGGCAAAGCTATTAACGGATTTGATGGTTAATGTAGACGGAGAGAAATACCATTTGGCTAGATTTGTAGAGGTTAATACTGTTCACAGGTTTCAGGGTAATCAAAGACAAGTAATTATATTTGATACTACTGATGACCATCCAATGTTCAATCCTGCCCCGATTGTAGATGATAGTGAAGAAGGTGGTGAAGACATAAAACTCATAAATGTTGCTGTAACGAGATCCAAAGATAAGTTTTTATTGCTGGGGAGTAGCGACTTCATAAACAGAAAACATAGCAACTCATCGTTGATTAAAAAGATACTGGCGATGATTACGGAAAGAGGTAAATCCTTAAATTATGGATATCTATTGGAATCGTCAGCAGCTAACAATGTGGATATTTCAACCTTCATTGACTCCAAAGAAATAAATGAATCGATTGATTCAGCAGAAAGTATCGTTCAATTAGCAATCTCCGATTTAACTGGTAAAAAACTCTATAAAGAAATTAGGGAAGCAGTTTTTAGAGCAACCAAAAGAGGGGTTAGCGTCGAAATCATAACTCAATTACCAAATATATATCCCCAATTGTTTCAAACCCTTGCCGAAGAAACTATTAATCAACTTAAAGATATTGGGGCGAAATGCATATTGAGAGCAAGGCAAAACGATGTATTTATAATTTGCGACAACGAGAGAGTTTTGTGTGTCTTCGATGAAGATAATATAAATGGTATTCAGCTGAAATCTAAAAAAGGTGCAAAAGAAATCGTGAGATTATATAACATCGAGGATGATGAGGAAGCTGTCCCTTGTCCTGAATGTTTGAAGCATGGAAGGAACGGAATGATTGTGCCAAAAACTGGAAGATTTGGTATTTTCTATAGCTGTTCACTGTATCCAACATGCAAATTTGTTGATAAGAGTAGAAAGCAAGATAAAACGGAGCGAAAAGTTAAAGAACTTAGCAGCAAATGCCCTGAATGTGGTAGACCACTCAAAAAAATAAGAAATAGATATGGAAGATTTTTTTGGGGATGCTCGGGTTACCCAGAGTGCAAGTACATTTTGAAATGATACATTAAGACGAGTTCCAGTTCTTTTAATAAATGTTTTTATGCCATTCTATAAGCCAGTTGCGTTTTAGGGAGATTGCCAATCGTGCCTAAATCGGTGATAATCTGAACCAATCGCTTGATGGACTCGGGAGCAATTTCGGTTTTCTTTCGGTTTTCTTTTGGAATTGACATTACTGGTTAATTGGAGTAAAAATAGTATATCAACTTTTGATGAGGGAGGTGAAAATATATGAATAGAAAGAAAATTTTAGGAATTTCTGCATGTGTATTTTCAATCGCACTTTTTGCAGTTGTTGGTACAGCAAATGCAGCAACAACTTGTACATTTACGACTGTCGGGACAACTATGAATCTTGATGCAGATTGTACAACTGATGCGACAATTTTAGTCCCGGATGGATTTACTCTTGACGGAAAAGGCCACACAATCACAGCAGTTGACCCGGCAGGAGACCATTTCAGGGGAGCAGTTGTCGCAAATGATGGCACAACAGCACATGTTAAAAATTTGACAGTTGATACTGATTCGCTGGCAAATGTTTGCGACGGTGGCGATGACAGGCTCCGCGGAATAATGTTTGACGGAGCAAGTGGTAGCATCACTCACAACAACGTTAACAACATCAATCAAGGAGCTTCAGGTTGTCAGGAAGGCAATGCAATTGAGGTAAGAAATGAACCTTTTGATGGAACACACCCGGATACTCAAACTGTTGAAATTGCTCATAATGTATTGAGCGACTGGCAGAAAACAGGCATTGTAGCTAATGGTGATGTTGATGTTAATATTCATCACAATGATGTGAATGAAAGCGCAACTCAAGTAAATCTAGCGGCAAATTCAATTCAATTGGGGTTCGGAGCATTAGGGGTTGTTGAGTACAACAATGTTAAAGGTAATCAATGGTGTGGACCGTCTAACTTTGTCGCAACAGCGCTCTTGCTGTTTCTAACCGGAGATGGGGTCAACGTATCATTCAACAATATCGGCGGAAACTCGGATGTCGGCATTTATGCTCTGAATAACATGACCACAATCAGCACGAACCGAGTGTTTGACGATCCTGCTATTGCCGACTGTAATGTGAATGGCTATAACATTGGTATTGGCGACTATGACGTGTTCACCAATCTTTTTGGCGGTACTGGAGCAGATGACAATAGTGTGACCAGAAATGTGGTTAGGGGTTTTGATACACCATATGACGGAGTATTAGGCGGAAGGAACATAACAGTTCCGGGACCACAACCGAGCAGTGACGCGTTCTAACTAAAAACTAATGTAGTTTTGCAGAGAAAAACTATTCTCATATACTCTTAGAGCCTGTTTTAAAATATACGGACTCAAACATGCTGTACTGAGACGCGGGGAGCAATGACCCGCAGAACCTCTTACTATAACCACCGGCACAAATCATTTGCTTGGCATTATCGTCTATGCTAAGCTATAGTACTGTCTATGAAAATTACATCGCCTGGTTTTATTCAACTTCCTATTCTTCTTGTTCTTATTGCCGTTGGAGCAGTCGGAACATATACCGCGGTCAAGGCGCCGGAATTTATACAAGAATACAAGCAAAAACAACTGCAAAAGGAACTGGCGCAAAATAACTTACCACAAGGCGCTGCATCAGCAGAAACCATTCTTGTTGGCTTTAGAACCGGGGTACCGCTGAATCAACGCGACTTTGTGCATCAGCAACAAAGCGTTGCCCTGAAAAAAAGAGTGAGTCAAATCAATACGGACGTTATCCGCGTCCCTGCCGGGATAGCAGTCCAGGAACTTATTGAGAAGTACCGGCAAAATCCGCAGGTAGAATATGCAGAGCCCAATTTCCTTGCAACAGCCTTCTTAACGCCCAATGACCCGTATTATAACAACCAGTGGAATCTGAAGAAAGTGGGGGTTGAGGAAGCGTATGATATTGCCAAAGGAGGAGGAACACTCATTGCGGTTATTGATACCGGTGTTGACAATACGCATTCTGATTTATCAGGACTGGTCATTGAGGGGTATAACACGATTGATGGGAATACCAATACCTTTGATGACCACGGACACGGAACACACGTTGCCGGTATTGCCTCAGCCCAAACCGATAACAGTAATGGCGTTGCCAGTATTTCGTATCAAGCAACAATACTTCCGGTAAAAGTACTCACAAAAGAGGGCTATGGCACGTATGATGATGTATCAGAAGGGATCGTTTTTGCAGCAGATAAAGGAGCGCGAATTGTCAATTTAAGTCTGGGCGGCAGTTCTGACTCTGAAACATTAAAAAGAGCCGTACGATATGCACAGTCAAAAGGAAGTATGCTGGTTGCCGCAGCCGGCAACAATGGCAATGATGCACTTGTCTATCCTGCAGCATACTCCGGTGTTTTGGCAGTCTCTGCCTCTGACCAGAACGACAATCTTGCTTCTTTTTCAAGTTACGGCAGCAATATCTTTGTTGCGTCTCCCGGTGTATCTATTACTTCCTCTGTACCGGGAAGCACCTATAAGCAATACAGCGGCACCTCCATGGCCGCGCCGCATCTTGCAGGGCTTCTCGTGCTCGCATTATCAGCAGAACCCTCTTTATCAAATGCAGATCTGATTGACCAGGTTAAACAGAATGCCGAGAAAGTCGGAGGGTATAGTTATGATGCGAATGGCTGGAATGCGTACTTTGGCTATGGCAGAATAAGTGCCGGGAAAACCCTTGCCGCTCTTGCATCAGATGACATGATAATCGAACCGACCCCTCCATCAACACAAGAATCATCTTCACGATTACCACAACAAGCAAAAGTACCGGAGGCATACTCATTCTCATATGACTTACAGGGTACAGTAGAAACCGTTGATACAACAACGAGTAAATTTACCGTCAAAGTAGAAGGCGGAACGCCAAACGTGATGGAGCGGCTTTCAGGCAATCTGGTTGATGTCTATGTCGATACGCAAACGAGAATAAAATATCAAAACAGAACCATTGCCTTAACTGAACTTTCAACCGGCACACAAATAAATGTAAAAGGAAACATTGTGCAAAATAGACTTATAGCGCTCGAGGTGATCGTACAATATCTTCACGAAGAAGCAACTCCGACACAGCCTGTTGAAGAAGCGCCCAACCAGAACCAAAATCCGGGACAAGAATATGTGCCTGAATCCCAGTCGAAACAACAGTCTGCACCGCAGGGAAACAGCAATCCGGCACAAAATCAATTGCCGGAACAAGCTGAACAGCGAGGGAGTGTGAGAGGGACGTCTACAACATCGTTGTGGCAACTTATCCAGGAAGAAGTATTTCAACTATTGGGCAGGTGAAAAATGAGGGGAGGTAAGAAAAGGTAAATCAGTACGGTTTAACTTACACTTCAGGCAACATCTGAGGTTGTTGATCAGCCCTCTTTTTTGCCCACTGCAAAATACCCATCCAAACACGCACCGCTATAATTAGCGTAGCATATATTGAAATAATCAGGCGGAGCGGAGGTACATTATCCAACTGAGCTGCCCATGTTGTCCATATATCCCACTCTATATATATTGCCCTGACCACAAACATCGCATATGCGAGATATCCCAGTCGCAAACATCGTCTCCACCACAAAGGCCCTATTATCTTTACTGCGATCCCGTTAGAAATCAACGCCATAAATGTCAATATTGCCATAGCACCTAATCCCAATAAGACATTCGGCGTAAAAAGATTTTCTGCAAGACCAAACGCATATGTCTGAGGAAAAATAAACATCAGCATAACGGAATACCACAAGGCGTAAAAATACCCGACCAGTCCGAAATACTTCCTATAAACTAATTGCCGATCAGCAAAATCAAAAAAATATGACAAGCTGCTCAGGGCAAATGACAGGCCAATCATAACAGCGCCGGTTGCAGCAATCACTTCAGAGTAACTTGTAGCCGTTACAGTGAAGCCTTCCTGAATAAAGACATACGCCAGCCAAAAAATAAATACGCCAAGAGATAGGCCTAAAGACTTAGTCCAAAATCTTAACGTCTGCGAAGTATTGTTCATTATGGCCGCCCGCCGGGAATGTTCGCCGGAGGACCACCATTCCCTTCATTGCCCACGCCTTGTGGTTGTCCGACTCCTTCGGGTGCTCCTCTTGTCCCTGCGTCAGGTATCATTCCTTCAGGCATCCCTCTTTGCTGCTGTGCTTCCTGAATGCGCTCCTGCACTTCCATTCTGATTTGTTCAACATCCGGTCTGCCTTCTCCGCCCAGAGCATCGAGTGCTTCAGTTGCGCCTTGTTCACCGTGTTGCATTGCAGATTCTATTGCGCCTTTGGCCTGCTCTGGAACCCGTTCATACACATCTGCAAGAACGCTTAAGTGGATGGAGGTTGCACGCGCAACGACTTCTGCAACGGCTTCATCTACTCCCTCACCGCTTCGTGCTGCCGCTGCCAAGTTCTCCGCAGCTGTTGACACCATCGCTCCATATCTGTCTGCCGCTACTTCTGCCGCATCGGCATTCCCCGCCTCTGCCATAGCCTTGACTTCTGCTGCTTTTTCTCCTGCTATTTCGGCTGCTTTCCCGGCTTTGGCTTCATTGCCAAATGCAAAGAACAATCCAAAGTTTTCACCTAATGTGTCAAGAAAATATAAGGGACTATCAGGCGTAATACCCGGATCGGGAAGCGTTTCTTCCTGGGCTTGTATTGGAGTAGCGACAACGAGGAATACTAGTGTAAATAGTAAAATAATCTTTTTCATTAAATAACCTCACCTCCCCTCATAATAGTTTTACTCTTCATTTAGAATAACATACATTTGATTTGACGGAGAGCGCGATGTTGTTTGGATTTCCTCCTGCCAGGAGTTTCTTAATTTCATACCAGCGCTGGCGCAGCTCGCCTATATAACCCGCTTTAACTTTGTTGAGTTCCCGTTTGCAAGTTGACTGATTTACCATAATGTGGCGTTGACAAAATTCTCGTACCCGGATATATTATAATATATGTTCAATCGTTCATATATTACTGATCATGAGGGACATCCGCATCACATTTCTGATAAAGAAGTAACGTCTCTGAAAAAAGCGTTTAAAGATGTTGGCAAAAACCAGGACACTATCCAGATACTTAAGACTCTTTCTGATCCCACTAAGCTTTCTATCTATCTGCTCCTTCATAAAGTCGATGAAATTCCGGTGACGGATATTGGGCTTATCTTAGACCTAAGTCAGTCTACGGTTTCTCACGCCTTATCAGATTTGGAAAAACTGGATTTAGTTGAGTGCAGCCGCTGCGGACAACTTATGTGTTATTCGCTTAAGAAACAACCTGAAAAGCGCACATCGTTGTTATCAATTTTTGAAAAACTATTTACGTAAATTAGATACAAAAACCTATGAAACCATTTAATATTTTTATAGCCATATCACTGATTGTTGTTCTGGGGGGATTTGTGTTTTTTAAGGATGGCTTTAATAGAGCTCAGTCAAAACCTACTACACAAACGGAGCTGCGTATGGATATTCCCGGTTATCTCACCTATTCTGATGCAACACTTGCCAATACACAGCTGAAAGGAAAGTCAGTGCTGTTTTTTGCGGCCACTACCTGGTGTCAGACCTGCTCAGAATTGGAAAAAGAGATTATTGAAAGACAGGCAGAAATACCGGAAGGCGTAACTATTCTGAAAGTTGACTACGATAACGATAAGACCATGAACCAGAGATATGGAGTAACAAGTCAACATACCCTGGTAGTGTTGGACAAAGACGGTCAGGAAGTAAAACGCTGGCTGGGTGGTGGTTTTGACACTCTGCTGCAACAACTGAAAGCAATATAACTATGTTATTTTTACTGCCAATTGCATTTATATCCGGAGTTTTGACAGTTTTTTCTCCCTGTGTGCTTCCGATTCTGCCAATTATTTTAGCCAGCGGCATCGACGGCAATGCTAGAAGAATTAAAGGGGTGATTGCCGGATTGGTAGTGAGTTTTACCATCGCTTCTTTATTACTGGCAACGGTGGTAAGAGTCTTAGGAATTCCGGCTGATACGGTAAGACTATTTGCGGTAGGACTGCTCATCATCTTTGGCCTCAGTCTTGTTTTACCAAAGCTGTGGGAAAAAGCTCAAGTTTGGATTGAAAAATACTGGCGCTTCCAGCCGTCTCAAAACAAAAGCAGTGGGTTTGGCGGTGGCTTTATCACCGGAGTGAGTTTAGGAATAGTCTGGACTCCATGCATCGGTCCAGTGGTTGCGGCAGTGGCTACACTAGCTGCCGTCAGTTCGCTTTCGCTTTCGGTCCTCTTTATCGCTCTGGCATACGCGCTTGGGACCGGAGTACCTCTCTATTTCATTGCCAAAGGAGGGAGTGCTGTTTCTCAG
>JACQMD010000033.1 GCA_016203755.1 Candidatus Roizmanbacteria bacterium | reverse complement strand
GAGAAGTGGTGGAATAGCTTACAGCTTATAGTTTACGACAAATTGCAGCGCGGGATCGCGCTTTTTTTGTAAAATAGATATTCTATGGCAACAACGAAAGACTTTTACGAAACACTCGGTGTATCCAAAAATGCCACTGCTGAAGAGCTGAAAAAAGCCTACCGTCAGCAGGCCTTACAATGGCATCCAGACAAACACGCAGGAGAAGGGAAGAAAGAAGCCGAGCAGAAATTTAAAGAGATTAATCAAGCATACGAAGTACTCCGAGATCCGCAAAAGCGGCAGATGTACGATCAAATGGGGCATGCTGCATTTTCTCAAGGCGCGGGCGCAGGAGGATTTGGCGGACAAAACCCCTTTGGCGGAGGGTTTCAACAAGGACCATTTACCTATCGATATAGTACTGGGGGCAACGTAAACTTTGAAGATATTTTCGGCTCATCTGATCCGTTTGATATTTTTGAACAGTTTTTTGGCGGCGGGTCACCCGGACGAAGACGCCAGCAAAAGCCAGTCTATGCAATCACTATCGATTTTATGGAGGCAATTGAGGGAGTTACGAAAACTGTTTCTATTGATAGCCAACAGCGCTCTATTAAGATCCCGGCAGGTATCGATGACCGCACACGTATCCGGTTCTCGGATTTTGATATTTTAGTCTCTGTGCGGCCGCATGATACGTTTAAACGGCAAGGTCAGGACATTGTTATTGAGTATCCCATTTCGTTTGCTACTGCTGCTCTTGGCGGTGTTGTTGAGGTGCCGACAATTGACGGAGACTTCCAATTAAAAATCCGCTCCGGTACACAACCAGGGACTCTGGTTCGCCTTCGAGGAAAAGGTGTTCCCTATCCACGCAGTAACAATCGGGGAGATCAATATATTCGTCTCAAAATCGACGTCCCGACAAATCTATCACGAAGACAGAAAGAATTGTTGCAGGAGTTTGAGGGAGAGTCATAATCTCGTTTGTATTTTATTTGTTTGTTACAATGCTTGTATGAAACCAGGGAAGAAACATATACCGGTTGTACTCAAAGACTCTCATAATATACGGAACTTGGTTGTTCAAGTAGACATGAAGAAGGGGAGTACCATGGTAATGAGTGGCTTTACTGCGTGGGAAAACTTGGCACTCATTATGGAGGCGCTTGCGGTAACCGCTGAACAATGTATTCACGAGGGAATGGACAAAAAAGAAATATACCAGGAAATAGCTGATTATCTAATGGAAGTGATGTCCAGTAATACGATAAAACAGGAGACAGTGAATTAAATTTAATTTAACTGTCCCGGTTGGGATACATCCCGTACAGTTGAATAGATTTGAAAGGTAGATACAATGGCTCGTATATGCGAGCCTTTCGAACATTTCCATTACCAGCAGTACAAAACAGTCATCTCTCCAAAGAAGCACTCAAACGTCTTGCCTGGTTTGATTTCTTCAGAAGTCATGGAAACAATGCGTCACTCACCTGTCGCTACTTTGGTATTTCTCGAGACACCTTCTACCGGTGGAAGAGAAGGTTTAATCCTCGTCATTTGAAGACACTTGAATTTGACCCTAAGAGTAGAAGACCACATCAGGTGAGAACCATGCAAGTACCACTCGGGGTGATAGAGCGAATCTATGCCATTCGAAAAGATGACCCGGAGAAATCAAAATATGAAATACAGGTAGAGCTTAGAGAGCAAGGTATTACCATTGGTCAAAGTGCCATTCAAAAGATTATCAATAGCTATCCGGAACTCACGAATACTCAACACAGAAAGAAAGTGAAGAAGTATCGTCACTACAAGGTTGCCCGTATTAAAGCAGCAAAAGAACTGAGAGAACAAGGTCTTGGTTCACTCGTGCAGGTAGATACCAAGTACTTTTCCATTCTGGGAAATCGGTACTATCTTTTCTCTGCTGTTGACTGCAAGAGCAGGTATGCCTTTGTGTATGCTTACACGACTATCTCTTCAGCATCAGGAAAAGACTTCCTTAAACGAGTCAGAGACTACTTTCCGTTTCCTATCCATGCCGTCAATACAGATAATGGCAGTGAATATCTTCTTCAATTTCACAAAGAACTCAAACAGGCAGGTATTCCTCACTTCTTTACAGATCCAAACTGTCCGAAGCAGAATGGAAGAGTGGAACGGTTTCATCAGACAGTGGAGTATGAATACCTCAACTATCAGGATCTCTACCCAGGAATTAATCTCTTACGAGAACACTGTATGGTCTTTAACCAAAAGTACAATACCAGAAGACATCATCAATCCCTTGGGTACAAGACACCACAACAGTATGTGTTAGAATGCCAGAAAGGAGGAGTGTACGGTATGTAGGCAACTAGGACAGGAAATTGACTTTTCCCCGTTCACATGCGATACTTCCGCATGCCGTGTTTGACCAGGTTAAAGACCAGATCAAAGGCTACCTCCCTGAAAAACTATCTCCCGTCGTATCAGCGTTCGTTGTTGGCACGATAACATTTGTTATTGTTGCGTTACTCCTGTCTGCTGAAGTCATTCGTCCCGGTATTACCGATCTTGTACCTCCTGTGATCCTTCAAATGGTAATTCTATCCTTTACGACATTTCTAGCTGGTATTGCAACTTGGGTTATTAGAAGTAAGAAAAAAATAGTGGTGAGTCAAGCTGATAGTCGAATAGACAATGAGCATATAGAGAAATACTTTAACTACTATATGCAATCGATTACAGACTCATATAAGGTGCTTGAAAGAAAAAAAGCTATTTATGATAGTGAGATTGTATACGTTCCTACGGGTAATATTATGTATCCAGCAGTTATGCGATTCGCACCCTTAATTCCAACGATTAAAATTCGCATAGTAGAATTGTCAGGATATAAACCTATAAAAGATGTGACTCTTGAAAGTCTAAAAAAATGGCGAACTGATATATCTCTACAAACAGATAT
>JACQMD010000034.1 GCA_016203755.1 Candidatus Roizmanbacteria bacterium | reverse complement strand
CAGCATTGTCAAGAGGATGTATAATGGGTTGTAGAATCAGTCCAAAGATTATGCAGTATACCGAACGGCAGCGCAGGGATGCGTATAACTATCTTCATGCTCCTACACAAGAATCTATATGGGGAGGTACTACTCAACCAATCGTAGATCTCGTCAACAGATCATTTCAGCCGGAGGATGTATTGTTTGAATTAAGTTGCGGTGACTTCAGATTGGCTCCTGTACTCTTACATATACCCGGTACAACGGTGATAGGTACAGATATCATTTATGAAGCGCTTAACAGAAGAAAACGTGCAAATCTTGGCAGCTTTCAAGATCGACTTTTACCTTTTCTGTCAGACGTGACACAGCCATGGCCAATTGCGAATGAATCAATTGACGGAATTCTTTGTCTGAATTTCCTTCACACGCAAGATCCCCAGACGCTGGCCCATACTGTTTTCCGGGAGGCAATGAGAGTATTACGACCAGGCAAAAAATTTGTCGGTAATTTCATGGTCGAAGCTGTACGTACACACGCGGTAACGAAAGAAATATTACCTCCCGGAGATTATGTTGATCATGAATATGGAGAAGATGAAGCGGTATCATTTTTTACCTATTGCTTCGCCGGTCACGCCTTACAGCTTGATATTATCAGAGGGTTGAATTTGGAAGCTCGTGATACGAATCCTCCATACAAGTTAATAGCTAAAAGTATGGTATTTGAGGTTCAGAGACTAAGATAAATTACCGCACTGAGTTCCTTATTATTACTGAGAGATAATGAAGTCTCAAGATTTATGATATACTTCACAGCGGAATCTAAGAACTTTAATTAATAACAATGAGCAGCGAAAGTATAATAGTTGCAGGGGTCGTCGATCCAGACCGAGCGCAGGAGATTGGAAACAACGGTGAACAGAGAGACTTTTTTGAAGCACACAAGGAGATACTGCCTTTTATTATCATTCCTCGAATTAAGCTATTGAATCCCTATGACACAAGACAAATTGAGTCATGCTGTGAAATTTTAAATGATGAAGAAACAATGTTACATCTTGCAGGATCAAAACAAACTCCTGAGAAGTTGTTACAACGTATAAAAGAACCAAGAACTTTTGTCTTTGTGGCAGAAAATTATCTGGGAGAACCTGTTGGAACGGTCACATCCATCGATCCGGTACCTCTTTCACTAACTACAACCAATTTGACCGCGGCTGCAGTCAGAGCAGACATGAAAGGTAAAGGAATTGGCACGCAAATGCACGCTTACGTCTTGGATTTGCTTTATCATGATCCAAAAATGAACCCAGTCTATTCTCGGGAAGAAGGAGAGATACCTGTTGTTCGGATGAACATCATAGGAGGAGTTAAAAAAGACGGTCTCAATGAGCCAGATTTACCTATGGAAATAGTTTACAAACGACTTGGATTTCGTGCATACGATTTCGACATCTTCCATCTAAGGGATATAAGTACTCAAGAAAGAATTGAAGCTTTAAAGCGGGGAGAAGTAATCTTTGAACCGGCTGTGATGTACCGGATTACGCGTAATCAATGGCCGAAGGGAACTGGCGTGAAAATAGCACAAGCTACTCTTGTAAGGAAATTTCCTCGCTTCTTTTCGTAAATTACCAGTTGTGATATACTTGCCTCGATTATTATGGTCAGTCTGTTAGTTCTATGATAGTAGCTGATTTCATGCAGAAAAATCCGGTAACAATAGGTGAAAATCGTCCTATTCGTGATGTGGTTCGTCTCATTTTTAACCTCGGAGTCAGTGCGGTTCTCGTGACTAAAGAAAAAAAACTTATGGGTATTATTACCGAGGAAGATATTCTTCAGAAAGTATTTCCCTCTGTCAAAGATTTTATGGAAGATTATTTCCATGCACGAAACTTTGAATTCATGGAAGAGCGACTGGGCGAGATTGTCAATCGGCCAGTTCACCGGCTCATGACGACAAAACTCCAAACAGTAACGAAAGATGTTCCGGTTATGCGCGCCCTCTCGCTGATGTTTGTTAATGAATTCAGCCATTTGCCCGTTGTAAAGGAAGATAATAGTTTGATGGGTATTATTTCACAGGGTGATATTTTCCGGGCACTCGTTTCCGGCGAAGTGGCATATTCGAGCGAGGAGGAATATCACGATTGGCTTGCGTATCATGATGATTTTGTCGTGAAGGGTGCCAGGCGGCATGATATTGAAACACAAAACGTACTGCAGGTATTTCAGAAACTGGGAGTCAAGAAAGTCCTTGATTTAGGATGTGGTCCCGGTCGTCATGCATTACTGCTTGCGCAGTACAAGATACACGTTGTAGGGATAGAGACAAGCAAACGGATGTACGGAATTGCAGAAAAACATCGTCGTCAATTGCCGCTTACCGCTCAGCCGTTTGTCTCATTCATTCGCGGGGATAATCTTGAAGAGGTCCAAAAACTTCCTGATTCATATGACGCAGCGATATTTATGGGAAATGCACTTGCTCATTTGTATGATTCATATGAAAAGGTACTTTCAGTTCTGAACAAGAAATTGCCCGAGAAGAATGGATTATTGCTCATTCAGCTTATGAACTTCGAAAAAGTATTTACTACTAATAAGAGATTTCTTACGTTTAATATCCAACCTTCTAAATTGACTCCTGAGCGGGAGTATGCGTTTATCGACTTCTATGATCCTGCTCGAAAATCAGGTGATCCATTAACGTTGAATATGGCGATTTTACAATATAATGGAAAACGCTGGATCTCTTCAGGAACCAATAGTACATCAGTTGCCCACATCACGAAAGAAAAAATTGAGGGACTCTTGAAGAAAAATGGTTTCACAAACCTGAAATTCTACGGGAGTAACTATAAAGAGCCGTTATTTGAAGAAAAATTTGATGTAACAAAACACGACTGGCTCAATATTGTTGCTCGGCGTTAACGCGGAGTCTGTTCTTCTTCATTCAGAAGTTCTTCCGCAATCTTATCCTCCACCAGTCGTTTGATCGTCCGGTCAATTTCCCGGCCGCCAAATTCTTTGTGAGTTCCCTCAGCTACAATCTGATCAAGAAGCTCCTCAGTCACCAGTAGTTGTTTCCCATGATGTTCCTCAAGCTGTTTCGTAAGTTTATTAAGTTTCATTCGGGTAATTTGCTTCAGATGTTCATTTGAGAGGGGAGTATACACGACAACTGCATCAAACCGGTTAATAAACTCAGGGGAGAACAGGTGTTTTTGGAGGACGTATTCGATAACACGACTATTGAAGTTTTGTGCCGATGACAGGTTGGTGCTGAAGGTGCCATTTGATTGAGGGTTATTTTGTACCATCTGCTCGCGGATAAACTCGGACGCGGCATTGGAGGTCGCTATGATGATGAGATTATTGGTCAGTACCTTTCCCTGATGGGTATCATCAAAATAGCCTTCGTCAGTAATGGTTAAGAACAGATTAAGAAGTTGTGTATGTGCCTTTTCCAGTTCATCAAGCAACAGCACGGAGTAAGGATGTTCACGAACTGCTTTTGCGAGCTGTTCAATAAGCGTTGGCATTTGCGATTTGTCCTGATACTGCTGCATATCAAAACGAATAAGCTTTTTCTCGTCTTCAAAAAATACCGCGGCGAGTGCTTTTGCCGTCTCGGTTTTTCCCACACCAGTTGGCCCTAAAAAAAGAAATGAACCAATGGGTTTTTTCGTGTCAGAGAGATTGAGTCGCCGTCGTCTGAGGGCGTTGGCAATTTGTGAAATAGCAATTTCCTGGTTCACGATTCGTGTATGTAGTAACTGTTCAAGGTGACGGAGTTTGACTTTTTCAGCGCCGCTTAAGAAACCCGGGGGAAGCTGCAACCGTTCCTGCAAAAACGTGGAAAGTTCGGCACCGGTGTCGTGCTGTTTTATTGTTGGTTGTTGTTGGTGCCATGCCTCAAACTCATCAAGAAGCGCAATTGCTGCCTCAGGCTGGCCTTTTTTCTCCATGGCATCAAGGAGCGCTGATGCATCAAGGAGAGTGGTGACTGCTTTTTCGGGAAGCGGTGTATGATGGGCAACGGTGATCCGGGACTGAACAATAGTTGTCAGTTGTTCGCGTGTGGGTGGCCGTACCGTAAGGATGGTGAAGTATTTCATCAGCGTTTTATTGGGAAGCAGCATGTCATGATATGACTTCGGCGACGTTATGCCGACGATGTGAATATCAGGTGCGGCAAGATAAGGTTCAATTGTTGTGGTGAAATCAAGAAATTGTTGGAGATGAGTAAGGATCAGTACGACATTTCCGGCAAAACGCGCTTCCTCAAAAACTTCCGCAAGCGCTCCTGTTTGCTCCGGTTTTGTTTTTTTATCTTTCAGAAAGGAGACATGATCAAATATAAGAAATCGATAGTTAATCAGGTGGTGGGCAAGCCATGTAAGAAATGTGCGCCTCCCGGATCCGGGTTCACCAATGATAAGAATATTTTTTCCTCGTGCTTGTGAAAGGATCCGGTATGCAGTTTTTAACTCATCTTCTTTACCAACTACCGGATACTCAAGAACTCCGCTATATAACTCCGCAACAAACGGGTCAAGTGTTGGCGTGTACCCATACTGCCAGTCCCATACGCCGGATCTGGCTTGGAAGAGCCTTTTTTCGTCAAAGAGCGCGCTATCGGGAAAAAGCAGTACAAATACCAAAGAAATCGGAAGCGCAAAGAGCAATGAAGACACGATGGTAATACTGCCCACCAGGATAGTAGTGATTCGGATAAGCATCCCTAAAAATCGCGAGATCAGATTGGAAACGGCGACAAAGAGGATTTCTGTTGGATGAAAGCCGCGCTTTGTTTTCTTCCAGTATTGCCGTTTCCAGGGGGAAAACAGTGTTTTTAAAAGAAGGAAAATCGAAAAATAATACCACACAAAACGAATACCGTTTGTCCAGCCGATGATAAGCCTCATGAGAATCATAGGTAGGTTAAGTGTAGGAGAAAACGATTGGAAATGCAACATACTTATTTGACAGGAAGATAATCTTTAGATAAACTTAAGAGACTATGAATATTATTTCAGTCAAACAGTTACGTGAACAGTTTCCCGCAATAAGCCGTGGTATCAGGCAGGGTAAATGGTATTTATTGATTTACCGGTCAAAGCCGCTGGCCGAGATTCATCCTATTACTAACACATCGGTTCTTACGGAGAAAGAAGACCAGGAGCGGATACGGAAAGATGTCGCGCTAGTGAAGAAATTAGCAGGGGGTATAAAGACAGGAAAAGATATCACGCCGGAAAAGATGAACCAGTGGATTGAGGAACAGTACGATGAAGAGTTTAAAAAACTGTTTCCTGGACAGTAATATACTCATAGCATTCAAGATTGAATTTTCTCCTTTTCACACCCAAGCGATTCGAATCATCACCCAATGTATTGAAGAAAAAAACGCACTGGTTATCTCTCCGTTGGTACTTGACGAAACAATCCATTCAATACTACAAAGTTATCGTATTGTACGAAAGAAATTTGAGTATACAGATTTACGAACAGCAATTACTGAATTGCTTTTATTGCCAACTCTTACCATAATTAATCCTCCTACAGATAATCGATCACAACTTACCGTGATTGAATATATGAAAAATTACAAACTTCGCCCGCGAGATGCATATCATTTACTCACGATCAAAGCTCATGAGATAGACTCATTCGCCACATTTGACCGTGATTTTGAGCGGGTATTCGAAAAAGGGATTGTCTCTCAGTTCAAATAACCCTCAACACCTTCATAAAGAAGAACGAGAGGAAATAGAAGATGATGATTTGCCACAGCGGATAATAGAGCGTGAGAAAGACTGCGGAGAGAAACACCAAAAAGAGCGGTGTGTCGTTGACGCTGGTAAAAAATCCCTTTGCAAGGAAGGTGAGAATGGTAAGGACGAGCAAATTGAACGGGTTGAAAAACGAGACAGTATAGTTGTACTGCATCATGAGAAAGAGAAGTACTGCGGTGAGCAGCAGGAAAAGCTCTTTTTTCGAAAAATAAAATTTGCCGATATTAAACATTTTTAAACGCGATCCGAAAAATCCGAATTCGCATCCGAATGATCCTAATGAATTGATATTCGGAGCATTCGGATGTTTCGGATGACATTAGGATCGCTCATATTAAAATAGTCCCGCTGGGGGTGCCTGTTGCCCACGCGGTACCTGAATTGTCACCTGTGTGCCGTCATTTCTGCGATATGGATAGTTTACCCACTCAATTTCGTTGTAATGAATTTCGGTATATGCTACATCCTCTGTTTCTTTTGCATATACTCCTTTGACGATTTGGCGAGGAGGAATCGCTGCTAATTGATCCAAAATGTTTGGCGTGGGAGTGGGCGCTCCCAGAGGAAGCGGAGTTTGATTCTCGCGTCCCCGAAAGAACGCAAGATAATTGTCTACATTGATAAGAGCGAGCGCTGTTTCGACAAATCGGTCTGCTATATCTGGTCGAAGCGCAGGGGAATAACCCAAAAATACTTCGCGAACCAGAAGTTGTGACGTCAAAAGCGCAAGTACGAGTGCGATTAAAATCTTTGAATATGGTTCGAATCGTCTGAACATAGATTAATTACAAAATTCTGCAATAAGCTTATCTTTTTCACTCGGGCCGGCAACAGCAATGACATACCAAATGGAGGGATCTTTTGGGCCCCGCCGCATAATAAACGTTTGTCCGGCAATCGTTTGCACAATACTGTCGTCTTTGCAATTATTCGATTGGACGCTGACGTTTGCACGACCAAATGGATCGGGCGGTGTCGGATGTGTCGGTACACAACAGACAAAATCAGACCCTTTTACATTACAGCCGAGACTGGTGCTTTGTTGCGTGTAATTAGTACCGAGTGAAGAACAACTTCCCGGAACGCAGGATCCGTAGTTGGGAGACTGTTCACAGACAGTTTTTTGAGGAGTAGGCGTTGGAGTGGGTGTTGCACACGCCCAGCAGATGCGTGTAGCGTTGTAAACGCACGATGAACATTTCGCTGAGCAGTCTTGCGCATCAGTGAAGCAAGCGGCGGGGGTTGGTGTCGCTGGTGTTTTAGTCGGCGTAGGAGTCTTGGTTGGAGTGGGAGTTATGGTTGGACCGGAGCATCTCCAGCATGTTTGTGTACTATTAGTAATGCATGTTCCGGAGCAGACATAGGAACAATCCTGTGCATCGGTAAACTGACAGGCAAACGGAGTCGGTGTTCTCGTTGGTTGTTGCGGGGCGGGTGTATTTGATGGCTGTTGGGAAGCAGGGGTGTTTGATGGTTGTTGAGCCGGAGGGTTTGTTGGAGTTGAGGAGCCAGAGCCAAGTTTACTCGCAACTTCTGCGCCTGTGTATGGTGTTTCTTTTGTGCAGCTATCTGAATTAATCACATAATCCCACACCGCAAGTTTATACTTATTGATGGATGGATCAACCGTATGGGTTGATTTATCAAATAACGGGACAGTTGCAGTATAGTTGCCACTACTACCACTCCATCCACCTTGCCAATCCGCAGAGTTCTGTCCGTAGACCACCACCTCGTCTCCTTTATTCGAATCTGTATTGGTAGTGTAGTTAAATGTCGGATCATAAATCAACGCACAAACCAAATTACCAGAAATCTGAGATGTGCTCACTTGGCATTTGCCACCGTTTAGTAAAACCGGATTTGCCGTAAGCACACACGTTGTAGTTTGAGCACGACTTTGTACATTTGTGCCCTTTTGTGCCAGTTGTGCGCCCGCAAAGATGCCGATGGTCATGACCGTCACCGCAATAAGCGTTAAGGTGGTTGCTATTTCTCCTTTTTTATAGAGTCTATCCCAATACATAGCCGCCAAAGAGAAAACCAATAATGAACAATACGAGTAAAATAAGCACAATCAATAGCTGTTTGGTACGGGGTAATGATCTGAAATAAAGAAAATCACGACGAATACTTTCCATAACGATAAACATCTGCTCGTATTTTTCAGTGTAGTATGTTGTTGGGAGTTTGTCAATGAAAATTGCCGTACTGGGATAGAGAAATATTTGATATACTTACCACCATGGTGCTTTCTGACCGGGATATCAAAATTGCTCTTGAGAGCGGGAAAATTAAAATCACCCCGAAACCCAATCTTCCTGAACAGCTCGGTTCCTGTCTTATTGATCTACGACTCGGCAATCAGTTCCGGATCTACAATCAGAGTAGTGTTGCAGTCCTTGATGCCCGCGATAGTTCACAGGTGGATAAAATCACCAGGGTTTTGAGTATACAGAATGATGAGCCGTTTGTCCTGCATCCGGGAGAATTCGTTCTTGCAGTTACGGAGGAATATATCGAGATGCCGGATGATCTGACGGGCCGTCTTGAGGGAAGAAGCAGTATTGGCCGCCTTGGCGTCGTTGTGCATTCCACTGCTGCAAATATCGAATGCGGTTTTCGGGGAACAATTGTACTTGAGCTTGCCAATATGGGACGAATCCCCGTAAAACTCTATCCGGGTATGCGAATCTGCTCAATCAGTTTTGAACAATTGACATCACCAGCAGATGTACCGTATTATAAAAAGAAATCAGCACGGTACGTAAATCAGAAAACACCGTAAT
>JACQMD010000032.1 GCA_016203755.1 Candidatus Roizmanbacteria bacterium | reverse complement strand
AAATTGAATTAGAAAATAAAATTCAAAAACTTGAACTGAAGACGTATTTCACCGGAAAATATGATAAGGGGGATGCGGTGATTTCAATCCATTCCGGGCAGGGAGGAACAGAGGCCATGGATTGGGCGTCAATGCTTGAACGGATGTATATCCGTTTTTCTGAAGATAAGGGATGGAAAGTAGAACTTGTGGATAAAACATATGGCGAAGAAGCAGGGATAAAAAGTGCAACATACACCATCTCGGGAACCTATGCATTTGGTCATCTCAAAGCTGAAGCCGGAACCCATCGCTTAGTACGCCAATCACCGTTTAACGCTGATAAACTCCGTCAGACGTCCTTTGCAGGAGTTGAGGTGATGCCGCTTATTGAGGATGGAGGGGATGTAGAAATTAAAGAAGGAGATTTGGAATGGGCGTTTTATCGGGCGGGTGGACACGGCGGGCAAAATGTCAACAAAGTCTCAACGGCAGTTCGACTGCGTCATAAACCAACAGATATTATCGTTACTTGTCAGGAAGAGCGGTATCAAGGGCAAAACCGAGAGCGGGCACTCAAGATTTTACGGGCAAAGCTTTGGGCACGGTCACAAGCAGAACATCAAAATCAGGTGAAACTCATCAAGGGAGATTATAAAGTTCCCGGATGGGGTAATCAAATCCGCTCCTATGTCCTTCATCCGTATCAGTTGGTAAAAGACCTTCGGACCGAACACGAGACGTCCAACACGCAAGGTGTACTGAATGGAGATCTTGATGGTTTTATCTTCGCCTATCTTCAAAAGCTTGCATGATCTATGCTATACTGAGTATTGTTAACATAATTCATGCAGGGAGGTGAATTGCAGATGAAGGTTGCACAAAAAAAGACTACATCTTCTCAACCACAGACACTTGAGCCAGCTATAAAACCCGCTGGTAACGAAAAAAAAGAAGAATCACTTTCTACGATTGTGCTGGTTCTGATCGTTGCCATTGTTGTGCTCGCAGGCGTCGGGACGGGCTATGTGCTGGCAGTACAGGAACAAGAACAAGGTGGGGTTACCGTATCGGAAACTGGCAGTAAGACGATAAAAACAGAAAAGGTATTTGGTTCACTGGATCAAACCTTTAAAGACGAGGTTGAAGGGATGCTTGAAAAGGGAGGGATAGGCGGGGAGGGTACTCATCATCTCGTTCGTGACGGCGGGCCTTCCCAGTATGTCTATCTTATTTCATCGGTTGTCGATCTTGAGCAATTTGTGGGGAAAAAGGTAAAAGTGTGGGGAGAAACCAATGCCGCGCAATATGCGGGATGGCTCATGGATGTGGGTAAGCTTGAGTTATTGGAGTAGCGCAGCGGGTCAAACTTAATTTGTTAGTTTTCTCAATACGTGTCTTGCTTGATATAATCCTAATATCCGAAATTATCCGAATGGTCCGAATAACATTCATTAGGATCATTCGGATGAAAATTCGGATTATTCGGATCGCTTAGCTTTATGATTGAATTTAAAAATGTTGGTAAAAAATATTCGGGAGGGTCGTTTGGCCTTGAAAAAGTGACATTTTCAGTCGTACCCGGAGAATTTGTCTATCTCATTGGTAAATCCGGCGCAGGCAAAACGACTATTTTGAAACTCCTCATTGGAGAGGTAAAGCCCAGCAGTGGCAAAATCATCTTTAAGGGCCATGAGATACAGCGATTCTCGCGTGGCAATATCGCGCGACTGCGCCGGAAAATCCGTATGGTATTTCAGGATTTTAAAACCTTATTTGACCGGACTGTTTTGGAAAATGTGATGTTGTCACTCTATATATTAGGGCGACGGGGAAAAGAAGCTGAGGCAGAAGCGAAAAAGGCTCTGAAGCTTGTGGGGCTTGAAGATAAATACAACTATTTTCCCGTCCAGATTTCAGCCGGGGAGTTACAGCGCGTTGCGATAGCCCGGGCAATTGCCGGTGGTCCGGAAGTATTGCTTGCTGATGAACCCACCGGCAATCTCGATCCTGAAACCGGGGGGGAAATTATAACCCTTCTTGAAGAGATAAATCGGGATGGTACTACCGTTATAGTTACCACTCACAATGCACAACTCGTTGATAAAGCACGGAAGCGTGTCATTGCAATTGAGGAAGGAAAAATAGTTCGCGATCAGAAAGAAGGAGCATATCATGCATCTTAGGACTGCCTGGAATCATATCCGCCGTTCACCATATCAGGCATGCGCCGCCATTCTTACCATGGCGCTGACTTTTTTTGTTGCCGCAGTATTTTTTCTGGCAGCGATCGGGATACAAACAATTCTTGCTGATTTTGAAAAGCAACCCCAGATTACGGCGTTTTTCTCGGACATTAAGAGTGAAGAGGATATTCGTCTGTTGGACGAAAAACTGAAAGGAACAGGAACGGTTGAGAAAACAGTCTATATTTCCAAAGAAGACGCACTTCGCATTTATCAGGAACAAAATAAGGATGATCCGCTTCTTTTGGAAATGGTAACGGCTGATATTCTCCCCGCGTCTCTTGAGATTTCAGCAACCGATCCGAAACACCTTGAGGGATTGGCCGCGATTCTTGAGCAGGAGCCGGGAGTTGAGGATGTTATTTATCAAAAAGATGTTGTTGACCGACTCATTGCGTGGACACAAGTGGCGCGGACCATAGGACTGGTACTTGTTTTGGTCCTGGCAACTGTTTCGCTTCTGGTACTGCTTACTGTTATCAGTATGAAAATAGCACTGAAGCGCGAAGAGATTGAAATATTACGACTCCTGGGCGCAACAAACTGGTACATTCGCTGGCCGTTTCTCCTGGAGGGGGGAATCTACGGGGTAATTGCGGCGACGCTTGCGTGGGGAGCTTCGTTTATGGCAGTATGGTATTCACTTCCATTTATTAAGAGTTTTCTTACGGGTATTGTGTTTACCGGTTTATCACCTCTTTTAATACTCACTCTTCTTGGGGGGTTGGTTGCGGGGGGATTTCTTCTGGGAGTGATCGGAAGCTTCTTTGCGCTTGTTCGCTATCTTTAAAGAGCGTATGAATAAACGACAGTTTGCTGTATTACTCGTATTAGCGGGAATATTCTCTCGTTTGTTGTTACTCGGGAGTCCAACTTCGGCTCATCCGGGTGATGATCACATTGGAGCAACCGATGTGTCATCGAGTAGTAAGTATAAAGAATTGCAGCAGCAGATTGATGAGTTAACATCTAAACTGAAGGAAACGCGAAATCGTGGTACCTCACTTGCCAATCAGATTGCGTACATGGATAGTCAGATTCATCTGACGACGCTCAAAATTGAGGAAGCAACGCAGAAGATAGCAGAAATTACCGAGGAAATAGCAATACTTACGAAGCGAATTGGCGTTCTTGAACACACCTTAACTGATATTTCCGAAGTCTTAATAGACCGGGTCGTTGCGACCTATAAAAGCGGGTATACTCCCAGCGGATTGGCAATCCTATCTTCAAATGAACTCTCGGAGATGATTTCCCGGGCAAAGTATCTACAACTTGTTCAAACTC
This sequence comes from Candidatus Roizmanbacteria bacterium, assembly GCA_016203755.1. Taxonomy (GTDB): domain Bacteria; phylum Patescibacteriota; class Microgenomatia; family 2-01-FULL-40-14; genus JACQMD01. Next base: position 6,361 of record JACQMD010000032.1, on the reverse strand, counting down.
ACGATAAAAAACTGCTCTTTGAAATTCAGCAGACGAAGAATGATTTTGAGGAACAAAAATCGCTGCTTGAGCAAAAGAAAAAAGAGCTCGATTTACTCTCCGAGAAACTGGAATCGGAACAGGCAGCGCTCAATCGTCAAAAAAAGGAAAAGCAGGTTCTTCTTGAAGTTACCCGAAATGATGAAAAACAATATCAAGAATTACTTACTAAATTACGGGCAGAGCAAGCTGCTATTGAGGCGGCACTTCGACAGGCTCTCATTTCACTCAAAAACGGAACACCAATTGAGGAGGGAAAAGATATTGCACTCATGGGGAATACCGGTTCTCCTTATTGTTCAACAGGGGCACATCTTCATTTTGAAATCACGAAGGATGGCGTTCGTCAAAATCCGGCAGATTATTTGAAACCAATTGATGTTGTCTGGGATAATGCTCCTGATGGATCATTTTCTTTTGGCGGCGGGTGGAGCTGGCCCATGGAAAGTCCGCGGATTACGCAAGGTTACGGGATGACCTATTATGCCCGTACCGGATTCTACGGCGGCAGTCCCCATACAGGTGTTGATATGATCTCGAATAATCCGATTATCCGTGCGCCGAAGAAAGGTACGCTCTACCGTGGATCTGCCTCATGCCGCGGAGCAGGAATGAATTATGTTGCCATTGATCATGGAGAAGGTATTATTTCATGGTACTGGCACGTCCAGTAAATTTTCCTTCATCGTATTTTTGATCGGATCTCTTGTTAGTAGTTGTTTCTTTCTATCTATCCCCATCTCATCTGCCCTTGCTTCACCCGTCGTTCTCAATGAGTTTGTGGTTGATGGTGATATTGAGTGGGTAGAGCTGTATATTGCCAGTGAGAGCGCAGATTTTTTGCGTACATTCTGGTTGGACGATGATACTGATTTTATGGAAGATGCCGGTTCGGGAAAGAAAAAATCACTTGATGGTATAGTTGCAAGCGGTATATATCCTTATTTTGAACTGAATTCGTTTTTTAATAACTCCGGTGATGCTGTTGTTCTTTTTGATAACAGCGGAACAATTATCGATCAATATTCATACACTAATAGCCCGGGAAAAAATAACGCAATCGGGCGAAATCCGGATGGAACAGGGGCGTTTGCGTTGCTGGAAGCTGCGACAAAAGGAGGAGCCAACTCCGCCATTTCGCAGCCTTCACCTACTGTAACTCCTTCCCCGACAAAAATTCCTGCCCTAACCAAACCACCAGCTCCTACGAAAACACCAAAACCAGTTGAGAAAAATGCAAACAAATCAGTAGAAGCTATCTCTGCAACAAAGCCGATGAGCCAGGAACGCATTTCGCCCGTCGTTCAAAATCCAACAACCGAAGAAAAAGACGAAGACATTTTAGGATTAAGCAGTAGTGATAGTTCTAAAACCACCCGCTACTATGCGATCGAAACAAAGGAGACGGGTTCTGTCGCAAGTGATTCGGTCAATAAAGATAGAGTTAACGACCAATCGGAAGATTTGATGAAACCATGGTATTTTCTCCTCTTTGGAGGATTATCATTTACCGGAATGGTTGCCTCAGCATTGCGAGTAGTGATAAAAAACAAACGTGCTTAAACAGGATCTGCAAACACGAGAAGTCGTTGCCAGTCAGTGCCCGGAGGCGTGCATGTCTGCAATATCAGTTGGTCAGTAGCAAGATTCATCAGATATTCGACGCTTGAGGGGGGAACCGTTTTTTTCTCACGAACACGATACGTGTATGCTATACCTTCTTTTGTTAACACGATCTCATCTTCTAGATCAAGCAGGCCTAATTTGAGAAATACGGTATTGTATCGGGTTATTTTCCATGGGTCGTCCGAAGAGTGGGCAAACAAATAGATAGTTTTATGTTCCCCTGGCAAGGCAGTTCCTTTTGCGTGTGCAACTCCTTTCTCCAGGGCAAGTTGATAGGTATCTCTACTCCACGGATCCACGTTTTCCACAACAGGCGCAAGCGCGTTTATTTTTGGAATAGCAATTGAAAACTTTGTATGTGGCGGAAGCAGTGGTTGGGGCGGGAAAAAATATACCTTTATCAGGGGAAAATAAATAAAGAGTAAACCAAAAAAAGAAAACGCCATACAGGCGTTTCCTACGGATTTTAAAATCTTATTTTGTATGTTCATAGCAAGGTGAACGTCCAGCCCGCATCCGCAAGTACAACCCTAACAGAAACATAAGAATATTTGCAATCGTAGCAAATAACCACCAGGAGGTGCCGGTGACCGGCAGTATTTCACCTCCAACAGAGGCTCCAAGTACTTGTCCTGATCCTCCGATTCCCCCGTTGTTACTTGATACAGGAGGGTTAATACTACTACTTGGCGGGGGAGGAGGAATAGTAGGTGGAATACCTGGTGGAGGAGGGGGTGGGGTTACTGCTTCTTCATTCTCATTCTCTTCTTTTTCTTTACAACATACCATAGCTACTTTTCCAATGTTTATCCCGTCGTTTACTTTTACTATGTATGCGTTTATGCCGCCTGTTTCCATGTATATGTCTCCATTATTAGTAAAGGCATTATTGTCTCCTGTTGTTAAGCTCCAGAAATTCCCGTTCGTTATATGTGCTGCATTGTTGATAGTAGATGTTATATCGTTTCGGAGCGCAAGCGCAATCATATTTGTAGAAGAATCAGCATTGCCGGCAATTTTTATCTTGAAGTCGTTTTTATTTGTATAGAAAGAAATACTCGCGTTGTTGACGTTTTTGTTAATCGTTTTATCAGTAATAGTAACATCTCCTGTTTTTATTTTGACATTCCCGTTATTATTATTCGCGTTATTGTTACCCGTGTTTGCTGATCCATTGACATTATTTTGGATAGTTGCCTGTTGGTTTACGGTGAGGGAATTTTGGGAAATGAGAGAAAGACTGACAGTATGGGTTGAATTTTCACCATTTCCTGTAATAGTAAGCGAAGATGCCGGATCGCTGGGACAGCAGGAAATATCTATCGTTGATTGATTTATCTCGTTAGTAAGTGATACTTGTTCACTAATCGATCCTGTCTCAATTGTTGTATTGTTGTTGGTATTTGTTGATGTAGTGTTGTTGCCGGTATTTGCATTTGAATCTACATGATTCTCAATTGAACCTGCATTTTGTTGTGAAACAGTGGTGGATTCCTGTATTGATGTTGTTACCGTGTTGGATGAATTGTTGCCATTATCTGATATGACAAACTCAACACTCTCAGCCGGTGTTGTTGAGGAAACAATAATCAGGATAATAACGAGAAGAAAACCACTCAATTTTTTCACAGTTAATGCCTCAAGTCATGTGAGACAGACCAAGTACAATTTTTTTCCCGATGTAGGAGAGTACACCTACGGGCAAGGTGAGGAGAAGCCACGCAAGATTAATAGTGTAGGGATTTTCCTGTTCGGTAGATTGTTCTGTTTTGTCAGCAGTGGCATCCATGTTTTGATCTCCGTCTTGTTGTGATTCACGTGAGGATGCAGTTTCCGACTGTGAACCGGAGACAGTCCCTGCTTTCACGATTTTGCCGGTTTTCACTGGATTTGGAGTAACACTGGGTATCGTTGTTGGAGAACTTGCCGTTGAGGCAGTTGATGTATTGGTAGCAGGTTGCGATTCTGAACTTTTTGGTGATGAATCATTTGATGGAGGAATATTGGTGCCTCCAATAGGTTGTACAGATTCTTCTGTTTGTGTATCCTGGGGAGTTTGCGCAAGCTCCTGGTTTTGTTTTTCTTCTTTTTTGCCCCATGGCGTAATAAAATCTCCTGCCCAGCTGCCAAATACATTTACCACCGTCACAATAAGTTTACCGCCGCCTGTTATATTGTTGTTAACAAAGTTGACGATGTTAGCCACGATGTTTGCATCACCGGTAACAATTGTTGAGTCGCCATTGGTGTTGAAATTGGACGTATTGCCTCCGGTATTTGCTGAGAGATTAAGAGTATTGTTGATATCGGCCGTATTGGTTTGGGAAGTTTTGGTGTTTTGAGTGTTTGATGTATTTGATGTATTGGTGGACTCTGCACCATTACCACTATTGACCGCAGTTACTGCACCAGTTGTTGAATCTACTTGAAATTCTGTCCCTGGTGATCCTGCCATGTTTGAGCCATCAGGTGCACCAATAATTTTACCGATCCATTTACCTGCTTCATTGACAATCACAAGAAACCAGTTGCCGCCGTCAATATTGGAGTTTGCTACATTGAGCACATTTGCATCAACGCTTGCGCTACCTGTTTGAGTAGTTGAGTTTCCTCCCGTGTTGAAATTGGTATCATTGTTTCCTGTCTCTGCATCAAGTACGAGTGTGTTGTTAATGTTGGCATCATTTGACTGAAACGTGGCATCGTTTGTCGTAGTTGAAGCATTTGCAGTGTTAGTTGATCCTGCACCATTTCCCTCATTTGCAACATTGGTTGATCCACCACATGTTCCGCCGCAGACTGCATTCATCATTTCTTCTGTCAAAATAATATCCCCGACCAGATCACCAAAAATATTCACTACCGCATAGATGACGTCTCCTGCAATGTTGTTATTTGCAAAGGTGAGTGCATTTGCAGCAACATTTGCATCGCCCGTTACAATGGTTGAGTCCCCGTTCGTATTAAAACTTGCATCGTTGTAACCCGAGTCAGCAGAAAGGGTTAATCCGTTTCCGACCATTGCATCATTTGTCTGATTCGTTGTGTTATTGCTAGTTGTATTGGCAGCTGCATTATTAGTTGAGTCGGCACCATTGGCAGAGTTAGTTGCTTCGATACTCGTGCCATTGCAACCCTGCACACAGTTTGCATTAAAATCGAGCAGAATATCTCCAACATGATTGTCTGCAATGTTAAACTCGGCAACAGAAACTCCATCAATGTTTGTATTTACCGCAGTAACCACCGTTCCCGTTGTATTTGCATCACCTGTTACAAGCAGTGAGTCGCCAACATTAAGCGATGCGCCGTTGTGACCGGTAACGGTTGATTGATTGAGATCATTGCTCACTGACGCGCTGTTATTTTGGTTTGTAGTACTATTGTTCGTTGTTGTTGCCGAGCCGTTATTGTGAGAATTTGCTCCATTGTCGGAGTTACTGACTGATGTTGTTCCGCCTCTGGTCCCTCCGGCATTTTCAGCAGTGTTGGTATTTCCTGTTGTTGTTATGGTTGTGTCATTGGTAGCGTTGCCTGTTGCGAGTGTCGTATCTCCAACGCCATTACTTGTTGATGTGCCAGCTAGCGAATCAGTCTGCGCTGTCTCTCCTGAGGTATTTGCTGGCGTTGTTGTCGGAGTTGCCGGTTGCTCAGGCGCCAAAGGCGGAGTTGGCTCAGAACTGTCAGGACCCTGCGGAGGTAGTGGTGCCTCTGGAACAGTTGGGGCAGTTGGCGCAACAGATTCTTGTTGCGGTGCACTCGGAGCAGATGGAGCAGTTGGTGGAGTTGGAACCTCCTGAGCAAGAATCGGTCCCGTTATTCGTGTTATTACCAGTGTAAATAGTAGTATAACTGTAGTAATTTGTTTGATTTTGTTAACTATTTTCATAAATTGCTTGTTGTATGAGTTAATTGTTTACTTTTTCCCGGTTTGTTGATTCTGTCTGGTTTGTAGGGTTTCTTACCGAAGTGTTGCGGTAAGAGAACCCTACAAAACCAAACGTCTTATTACGCGTTCATTCCGAAGAATGCCCACATGGCTGACATATCGAATGAAAAATCAAAGTCAGGCCATTCAGGCATAAGGAATGGCGTAAAATCACCTACTGTATTGACATTTCCAGAATTCTCAACACCTGATTCAATGAGTGCGTCTCCCGTTATTATGATCGGGTCACCTTCTGGATCTGCGGTATTGGATTCTACTTTATTGTGCCCGGTCTTGGCGTTCAAATCGTCAAGCTGTGTGTAGAGATAGGAACCATTGCCTTGTCCAACAGCTTGTATGCTGTCGAGATTTAAGGTAATAGTATTATCCGGGTCATCCCACCACCACCATTCATGATGATCTGGGTCTGCACCATTGCCGGCAATTTTTGCCAAAACATCCCATGTGCATCCGCAATCGACATCGGCAAAGTTGAAGTTGACACTATTGTCAACATCTGCCAGTACCTTCGCGTCTCCGGTTGCAATGACAACCTCACCTCCGGTATTGAATCCTGCATCATTTTTACCTGTTGACGCATCTGCATCGACATCAGTGGTTATGTATGCAGTATTGTATTGATCAACAGTCGTAACCTTGGCAAGAGTGGCGCCGATATAATTGTCCGTTCCTGCACCATTACCTGATATGATAAATGATGCGGATGGATTCGATGCGCTTTGAGCTGTTCCAACTGTTGCAGAGTTT
>JACQMD010000025.1 GCA_016203755.1 Candidatus Roizmanbacteria bacterium | reverse complement strand
TCCTCCCCTGTTTCACATAATGTCTGAAATTCATGAGAATGCTTGTCAGTGAAGTCGCCACCAGAGGCCAAGGCAATGACGGTTGAATCACCAAGTCCCAATCGTTTAAATGTTTTGATATATGCAGGCTTTGCAATAGTGTGGTAATAATTTTGTAAATCTTCCTCAGAGGTATGAAAACTATAGAGATCCTTCATGCGGAATTCGCGGCCACGGAGTAACCCTGATTTTGCCCGGGGTTCGTTTCGATATTTCACTTGGATATGATAGACGGCGAAAGGAAAATCTTTATAACTACTCGAAAAGCCTTTTGCAATAGGAGTAATAACATCCTCCTGGGTACAATTCAAAATATACTCTGCATCATTTTTTTTACGAGAAGCTTCATTGGCGCCGACCGTTTTTAAAAGAACATCAATCGTCTCAAGACGCCCGGTATCTTCCCATGTTTTTTTAGGCGCAAGCCCTGGCATGAGCATTTCATTCCCGATTTTGTCCATTTCTTCGCGTACGATTTGTTCAATCTTTCGAAGTACGCGCAGTCCAAGCGGCAGAAATGTATATACTCCCGCCATTTCTTTATGGATAAACCCACCTCGTATCAGAAGTTGTGCATTAGTGGCAACTTCGTTTTTTGGCGCTTCGTTCAGTGTTTTTCCAAATAGTTGAGAATATTTCATACTTTATTTTTTCTTTTTTCGTAATTCTAGTATAGTTTACCACCAATCTCTGCAACTGTCTTGTCAGGTGTTATTAATATACACTCATGATTGGCATCAGGAACTCCGAGCGTTAAACATTCAGATGAGAATGGCCCAATTTGGCGTGGAGGAAAATTAACAACACCGAGAACTAATTTTCCGACCAGCTCTTCTTTTTTATAATGAGTGACGAGTTGGGCGCTTGATTGTTTTTTTCCAATCTCATCCCCAAAATCTATGGTGAGTTTGTACGCCGGCTTCCGTGCTTCCGGAAAATCCTCAACGTTCAAAATTTTTCCGACTCGAATATCTAATTTTGTAAAATCATCGTAAGTTGCCATATTACTTTTTATTCAATTCAAATATAGTTGCACGTAACTGAAAACAGGGTAAGTTCTTTCTTTCAGTCTTACCGAAACATTGCACAGCTTGACAATGATTTAAGACCCAATCGGTACGTTGTCTTATCTGATCAAGCTCCCTATCTGTAAATTGCTTATAATTAAGAATTAACCCTGATCCTCCCGTAATTCCATGGCACAACAAGCCCTCACCACTCTTGCAGCGATTCCATTCTTCCTTCGTTGGAAGCCGACTACGTTGTTCTTTCGATAACACGGTGAAGGATCACCTGCCTGATTGTTTTTCATATTCGATTCCATAAAAAAACTCGTCATATTAACAAACGCGTCTTGCTTCGCTTGGTAAGGACGAGTAACTCTCGTGGTACCACCTTACTTTCCCCTCCGAATCGGAGGGCTTATTGGCCGCATGATAACGGGCGGCTGCCGAAATAGTTAGGGACAACTGTTTGCCTTTTCCTATTCAGCTTCGCAGAGTAGGAACCTCTGCTCCAACGCTTTGAGACTATAGTACGGTATTACGGTCATTCTGTCAAGTGATAGTTTTCTTGACAGAAGGGTAAATCTTCCATACAATACAAGCATATGGCAAAAAAATCTCTCTCAATTATTGTATGGCAGGAAGGAAAATGGTATATCGCAAAACCGGTAGGAATTGAAGTAGCGAGTCAGGGACAAACAAAAGAAGAAGCATTGCAAAATTTACGGGAAGCGATTGAGTTGTTACTGGAAGATGAGAATATCAAGCTACCCACTACTTTCAAAAATGTACAGTTGACCACCATGTATGCCTAAGCTTTATTCCGGGAAGCAGGTAGTAAAAACTCTCCAAAGAGCCGGATTTTCGGTTATTTCACAAAAAGGTAGTCATGTTAAGTTACGAGGATTTTGGAATGGAAAACTGCAAACGGTCATCGTACCTGCGCATAAAGAACTTGCAAGAGGTACGTTTCAGAGTATTCTCAACCAAGCAGGAATGACCAATAGTGAATTTGAAGAGTTTGTACGATAGCGGTAGTTAACGTACTTTAGACCCTTTCGTAACATTCTTCTCTAGTATAAGTAATGTTGGTTTTCCCTCTTCATCCGCTGCCAGAAGCATCCCGCCGGAGTCTTCACCGAAGAATTTGCGGGAGGCAAGGTTAACGAGCACCACAATTTGTCTATTCAATAGTTCTTCTGGTTTATAAAATTTTTTAATTCCGGCAAATACGATCCGCTTCCCTATCTCCTCACCCAGATCAACTTCGAGCCGTAAAATCTTCTCACTCCCTTCGGGTTCCGAGACCGAAACAATCGTCCCAATTCGTATATCGAGTTTTTGAAAATCTTCAAACGTGATAGTTGTATTCATAGTAACGTTTTCCTATACTATCTATGTGAACAATAAAATTATTGGTGTTTTAAATCTTCTCGTCGCAATTACTCAACTTACCTTATCTATCAGTCAGGGTGTCTTTGTCATCCCACGCATGATGGATTTGTATAAACAACTTAACACGCCAGGACCAAATTTATTTTCGACCTATTCGCTTCTAACACTAATCTTTGTACTCGGCATTTCCAATCTATTCTGTTTTTATGTACACTTTTTCGGAAGCTCACCGATGAGAAAACAATTGTATACTCCCAGTGTCATTCTCATCGTTGCGTCAGTACTTCTCACCGGTCTTACGATTGGAATTTCTGTTATGTCTGTTGTTAATCCGATGTATAGGCTGATCGAAAGTTTTTAACACTATCCTGTCACAAGCCTCAATATATCATTGACCGTAATGAGAAGAATGAGAAAAAGTAGTAGTAGCATCCCCACCTGATGCAAATAACTTTCCCACCGTTGATTGATTCGTTTACCGGTTATCCCCTCAATGACAACAAATAATAAACGTCCACCATCAAGGGCTGGAATAGGCAAAATATTAATAATAGCCAGATTAACTGATATAAATGCAGCGAGCCGAAGTACCGCACGAAAGCCATACTCCACAGCAAGGGCCGTCTGTCTGACTACTTCCACCGGCCCGGCAACGTCATTGCGCACGCTCTCCCGCGCGATCAACTTGGCAATAAGCATCCCCATACCTTCAACGATCAATTTCACCAGCTCTCCGATATACTGCGCTGCCTGTACTGATGCCTCAATAAGGGGTAATTTCTTTTCTTCCAGATTTGAGATTACTACTCCAAGCGGCCCTTCATTGGGTGGCGGATCAGTTCGCGGAGCAACAACAATTTCCTGACTTTCACCGCTTCGCTCAATCACGAGCACAATGTCTTTCCCTAAATTTGCCCGTGCGACTTCACTCAATTTCTCGGGCGCTAGAATAGGAAATGATTCATTATCAGGAAGGGTTCGAATCTCTTTTATAATATCGCCTTTTTGCAATCCCTTCGCTTCCGCCGGACTACCAGAGTTTATTTCCTCAATATGGACGCGTTCGACCGGAACAAAATCTCCCAGAGTAAATATGACGGTGTATGCAAACCACGCAAAAATTACATTCATACTCACGCCCGCCACTAAAATGACCGCGCGTTTCCAGGGAGATATCGCAAAAAAAGCCCGGTCACGATCCTTTTTTATATGCGTGGGATCTGGTTCATCTTCTCCATACAAACGCACAAATCCGCCAATTGGTAGTTTATTGAGAGAATATATCGTTTCTCCTATTTTTCGTCCGATCCAGCGGGGAGGCAGTCCCAAACCAAACTCTTCCACTCGTATCCTCATGAGTTTGGCGCTTAAGAAATGCCCGAGCTCATGAACAAATACGAGGATACTTAACAGTAGTAACGCAACAGCTATATTAATAATCATGAAAAAAATGATTACCCGTTCTAATTTCTATATGAGGTGGTTGTTAAATCGTCTGCAATTCCTGTATTTTTTTCTCCAGTGCTTCATCTGTCTGGTTGATAAATTCGTCAGTTAGTTTTTGGATTTCTTTCTCAAGACGGAATTTTTCATCTTCCGCAATGGTTTTTGCCTGAAATTGATCCTGTACTTTCTTCATTCCTTCCTGACGAATCTGACGAATCATAATACGAATCCCTTCAGTTTTGGTTTTGGATAGTTTGACAAATTCATCACGCCGTTCGGAAGTTAAGGCTGGAATCGTGACACGAATCATCTGTCCATCCTGAACGACGGTTACGCCCAAATTTGCCTGCTGCAGACCCCGCTCCAATTCATCAATAATTGATGCGTCAAAGGGGGAAATAATCAATGTTTTAGCATCCGATCCAGAAATCGTGGCAAGCTCGGCAACACTCAATTCCTGCGAACCGCCGTAGACTTTGACTCGCACGTGTTCAACAATTGCAGCATTTGCACGGCCTGCACGAATAGTCCCCAAATCCTGACGAAGAATCATTATTGCTTTCTCCATCTGTTGTCGTGTTTGTTGAATGTGCTGATCCATGAGGTTTATTTTAGAATGATTGGCGGGAAAACGCAACTACCCGAATGTTTTCTCCTACTTTTGTAATCGTTTGTTTAATGAGCTGTTCAATCGTTACGTTCTGATCTCTGATATACGCTTGTTTTAGAAGTTCATCAGGATTTTTTGGGTCCATTGCTGCAATTTGCATAGCAAGTTCATGGGCAAGTTTTTTAAATTCATCAGTTCGGGCAACGAAATCAGTTTCGCACGCAACGGATACCAGTGAACCAACCGATCCCCCGGCATGAATGTATGCCTCGACTAACCCGACCTTTGTTGCCCGATCGCTTTTTTTGTCAGCTTTTGCTGCTCCCCACTGATTAATAAGTTCCGTTGCCTTTTTGAGATTGCCATTCGCTTCCTCAAGAGCACGTTTACAATCGGTTACCCCTGCTTTTGACATTTGCCGAAGTTGTTTGATGAGTTTAATGTTAATTGCCATAGGAGATACTAATGAGCCAATTTCGGCTTCTCTTTTTTTGAGTCTTTTTTTTCTGGTGAGCTTTTTGTTGCTTTCGTATCCTGATCTGTCGTTATACTTTTTTGTTTTTTCATCTCTTTTTCCTTCTGTTCTTGATTCCTTTGTGCTTTCTTCTTTCCTTCAGCGTATGCATCAGCAAGATAAGACAGGATAAGAGTAATTGATCCCACGGCATCATCATTTGCTGGAATCACATAATCGATAATGTCAGGATTTGAGTTGGTATCAACGATCCCCACAAGAATAATCCCTTTCTGTTTTGCCTCACGAACCGCGGTGATCTCTTTTTTTGTATCAACGATAACAATGGCGGCCGGAGGCTCCGTAATCATTGCAACACCGCCGTAATTTCCGTCGAGCTTTTGCATTTCCCGATCCATTAAAAGACGTTCGCGCTTGGTGTATTGGGTAATGACGGATTTATCGTTCCGCTGTTTTTTGAGCGTATTGAGTTTCTCTAAATTTTTCTTGACTTCAAACCAATTCGTCACAAAACCGCCAATCCAGCGACGGTTTAAATAGGGTGCTCCAACACGCTCTGCCTGTTCTTTCACGAGGCTACTGGCCTGTCGTTTGGTACCGACAAATACTATCTCCTTACCAGATCCAACGAGTTGGATAATAAAATCTGCGGCAACCTCAAGACCTTCCTTGGTTTTCGTAAGATCAATGATATGAGTATCGCCAACTGCTTTGTAGATAAATGAAGAAGCTCTCGGATTCCACTTATTGACCTTATGGCCAAAATGACATCCAGCCTCAAGTAGTGTTTTTAGATCAACTGGTTTCATAAAATCTTCTTTACCTCGACGTAGCATTTTGCGTAGTCGGGTTTTACCGCCATCTGCTTTCCCTATCAGTACGACAGAGAGAAGATTATGTGCAGATGTGAGTAATGAGGTGTAACTATATCACACACATACCAAAAAGACAAGCCCACGG
>JACQMD010000029.1 GCA_016203755.1 Candidatus Roizmanbacteria bacterium | reverse complement strand
CAGGATAATAAGTATCGCGTCGGCGCAGTGCTTCTTGACGTAACCGATTTGGATCATGTGTTATCTCGACTAGACGAGCCTATTCTTGAACCAGTTGCTCCGTATGAAGTAGAAGGAGACCGACCCGACACGGTTTTCCCCTGTGGCGTCATACTCATTGGAGAAACGTTATTTGTGTACTATGGCGGAGCGGATAAATATACGGCTGTCGCGACAATTGAGTTTAAGAAGTTACTCAACAAATTGACGTAAGTTATTCAAAGAGAGCACTCCCCGATGTTATCCCAAATTCTTTTGCTGCACTTTTTCCCTGGATGACGAGGCTTACCCAGCGTCTATTATCAATTCCCCAGCTGCCGATAATAAGTCCTGCCTCACCATTGGGTACATCTTTCAATCGATCGTAGCACACGATTTCTCCATACATAGTCTTTATTTTCTTTCCGGGTTTATGTCCAATGTTTTCCGGCAATAGTGTCGTAACGGTATTCCCGAAATTATCTACCCACCAAATTGCCTTCGGAGCATCAGGAATTTTATCAATCGAATATTTTTCAGACGGCAACTCAATACCATTCATGAGCCATTTGGCAATACGGGGGACGAATTCATAGCTTCTAAACTGGCTGTCAACAACGAGTTTTCTATATTCTTTCGGGTAATTTCCCTGCACAATCATTCGATCAATCACCGTCGGAACATCAAGAAGATTAATTTTCTTCGTAAGCTGCAGTTTTTTTACGAGTGAAAGGCAGGAGCCATCAATGGTTGCAATGACAAGCGTGTCTTTATAATGGAAATATCCGAAGGGCGTACCGTTTGGCCATTTTTTCCCTTTACCATCCCGGTGAGCAGTATTGACCACAACAAGCCCTTTTTGACCATCTGTTGCATCAAGCGTGTCAATAAGATTCCCTGCGGCTTCGAGCTCTCCGTTTCCTTCTGAGGCGTAAAACGTTAACCCTATTTTTGAAATGGGGCTATTCAGATAGCTCATGTACCGTACTGCCTGACGGTTGAGTGCATTGTCATCACAACAGTCTGTAATGATTGATACGAACATAGAAAGAGATAGTATACTATAGAAATTATACTTATCAATCTATAGCGAAAGAAGTTATGAGAAACTGGAAGCGAATAACATCACAGCTTATTATTGACACAAAACATTTCAAGATAAGAAAAGACATACTTGAACTCCCCAATAAAGAAATTAAAGAGTGGATCTATTGGGAGAGTGGCGATTCAGCGATGGTAGTTGGCATGACCAAAGACAAAAAATTGGTGATGATTCGACAATACCGATATCTCGTGGGTGATACCGTACTTGAATTTCCGTCAGGAAGTATTAACAACAATGAAAAACCTGAAGATGGTGCGCGGCGTGAACTCACGGAAGAAACGGGATATATCTGTGGCAGATTGTATTCTCTCGGTTCATTTTACGAAACATACGGGCAATTAAACAGGAAAATTCACCTATACTTTTCTTCAGATCTGACAAAGACAAAACAACATCTTGACCGGGGAACAAGAGGTTTTGAAGAAATTAAAATTGAACTAGTTTCTTACGACAAAGCAATCGATTTAGCAGTCAATAATAAAATTGTTGCACTGGGAAGCAGTTTGGCAGTTTTGTTACTAAAAGCAAAAATAGACAACAAGGAAATTTCCCTATAATTACTTCGTGCGTGGTACAATAACCCCATGAACAAATTCTACATAACCACCGCTATTCCCTATGTCAATGGGAAGCCGCATATTGGACATGCACTTGAATTTTTACAGGGAGATGCGATTGCCCGCTATCACCAGTTAGTTGGTGAAGATGTGTTACTGCTTACCGGAAGCGATGAGAATGCTTTGAAAAATGTCCAGGCAGCTGAAAAAGAGGGAAAGCCGGTACAGGAATTTATCGATGAGAATGCCCGCCGTTTTGAAGATCTTCTGAAAGCGCTTAATGTTCGGGTTGACCGGTTTCAAAAAGGGACTGATCATAAGCACCATTTTCCCTCAAGTCAGAAGTTGTGGGAGCTTTGCAAACACGACATTTACAACAAGAAATATACAGGGTTGTATTGTGTGGGATGTGAAACATTTTATGAAAAGAGCGAACTTAATGAGAAAGGTGAATGTTTTGAGCATCCGGGAAAGAAACTTGAAAAAGTATCAGAAGAAAATTACTTTTTTAGGCTGTCAAGGTATCATCAGCAGATTGTTGATGTAATCAGTTCTGATCGGTTAAAAATAACTCCTGAGTCCAAAAAAAATGAAATGCTTTCATTCCTTGGGCAGCCGCTTCAGGACATCAGTATTTCCCGAACGAACGAGCGGGCAAAAAACTGGGGTGTTCCTGTTCCGGGCGATCCGACACAGAGAATGTATGTCTGGTTTGATGCGCTTAATATTTATCAATCAGGGATCGGGTTCGGGTGGGATGATGAGTACTATAAGAAATGGTGGCCGGCAGATGTGCATGTGATTGGAAAAGGAATAACGAGATTCCATGCTGTCTATTGGCCCGCGTTTCTCCTTTCTGCCGGATTACCGTTACCCAAAGAATTATTTGTTCACGGATACATAACAGTTGAAGGACAGAAAATGAGCAAAACAGTAGGAAATGTTATTGACCCATTTACATTAATTGAGAAATACGGCGTTGATCCCGTTCGCTATTATCTCCTTCGAGAAATTCCCACCCATGGGGATGGGGATTTTAGTGAACGGCGGTTTAAGGAACTCTATAATGCAGATTTGGCAAATGGATTAGGGAATCTGGTTGCGAGAGTTGCAAAACTTGCGGAAAAGTCGAAGATCCAAAGATCCAAAGATCCTAAGATCCAAATAAGAAATACAAAATACGAACAATTTCATACTTTTCTAAAGGAATATCGTTTAAATGAAGCGATTGAATTTATCCGGCAGAAAATTTCTGAAGCAGATCGGTATATTAATGAAACAAAACCATGGGAAACAACAGGGGAAAAACACTTAACTGATATATATCATCTCAGTGAATGTGTTGTTGAGATAGCGATGTTACTTCAACCTTTCCTTCCCTCAACCGCAGAGAAAGTTCTCAACCAATTTTCCAGTAAAGTTCACTCTTCCAATCCGCTCTTCCCTCGACTAGAATGAAAAAAGCGATACAAATACACGAATGCATACGAATGATACGAATTATTAACACTATTCGTGACATTCGCATGAAGATTCGTGCCCGCCATGCAGCGAGGCCGGTCATTCGTATCGCATTATGGTGAAATCATTCTTTGAACGCTATCCTGAGGGGATAAAACGATTTTTCGAAATTCTCATCCCCGCCATTTCATGGGCAGTTATCACAATGCCGATATGGCTCTCGTTTTCGCATCCGGCAGTTGTTGCGTATTTTGTCGTATTTTTTGTGGTGTACTGGTTTTATAAATCCGCATTTATGGCATTTCATGCATTGCGTGCGTATCTTACCTTAACAGCACACGTTCGCGTGGACTGGTTTACCTTGGTGAAGAAAAAGAAAGATGTTGAAAAAGTTCATCACCTGGTGATTATCCCTGAATATAAGGAGCCAATCCATGTGCTTCGCCAAACGATAGAAACGATTCTCAAACAGGATTTCCCTCACACACAAATCAGTATCTGTCTGGCAACAGAAGTGCGCGATGAAATGGCAAAGGAGACTGTACAAAGGCTCAAAAAAGAATTTGAAAGTCGTTTTGCGCACTTTTGGGTTACCACTCATGGGTTGACACCCGGGGAAGTGGCAGGTAAATCTTCCAATATGGCCTATGCAGCACGAGCATGCGTTGATTCGTTTGAGCGTTTGGGGTATGATCTTTCATATATCACCGTAACGTCGTGTGATGCTGATGCGCTCCTTCATCCGAAGTATTTTTCCTACCTGACCTACCGGTTTTTGTCCGATCCGCTTCGTGAATTTCATTTTTACCAGGCAAGCATTATGTTTTATTCAAATATCTGGAGCATACCGTTGCCGGGAAGAGTGCTTAATACGATTAGTAGTATTTTCAATCTCTCGCTTCTTTCCCAGGATAGTCGACTGATCAATTTTTCTACCTATACGCTTTCTCTCAAAACGGCCAAGGAAGTAGGATACTGGGGTGTACGGGTGATCCCGGAAGATTATCACATGTTTTTTAAAACATACTTTCATAAAGGAAAAGAAGTTCGGGTAGTTCCTATTTTTCTTCCCATACTCGTGCAGGCTGCACAATCGAGCAGTTTTTGGAAAACACTCATTAACCAGTATGAACAACAAAAACGTTGGGCATGGGGAGTTTCAGACGTACCTGAAGTCATCGTAAACTACTTTACCCGAAAAACAGTACCCGTGTGGGATAAAACAATGAGGCTTTTCAATCTTTTGGAGTCACATATTGTGTGGCCGACCAACTGGTTTATTCTCACGCTTGGATCCACGATTCCCCCGCTTATCAATCAAAATTTCGCCCGGACTGCTTTCGGACATAACCTTTCTCTTTATTCTTCATTCATTTTGACCATATGTATTGTTTTTCTCTTTGTGGTGGTGTACTTGGACGCCCGGTCAAAACCACCCCGGCCACAAGAATTTGCCCGATGGAAAATACCACTCTTGTATATTCAATGGATTACATTACCGGTTGTCTCGTTTTTCCTCTCAGCGCTCCCCGGACTTGATGCCCACACCCGTTTGATGTTGGGGAAGCGGTTGGAATATCGTGTTACTGAGAAAGTCTAGTGTCCGTAAATCACTCTATGCGAAAGATCGTAGTATTTTTATTATTGCTCATGCTGTTGCGGATTCCGTCCCTATTCGAACCATACTGGTATGGAGATGAAGGAATCACGTTAACCGTTGGTCAGTCACTGGGGAAGGGGTTTGTATTATATCGGGATATTGTTGATAATAAACCACCGTTACTGTATCTACTTACCTGGTTGTTTCCGACGCTCACTGCCCTCAAGGCAATTACCCTGTTTGTTAGCGCATTATCTTTTGTTTACTTTGTGAAAGTAAGCAAACAACTTTTTGGAAGTGTTCCTAACAGTGGCGTGTTGCTATTATTTATTCTTTTGGTTGGTACTCCGCTACTCGAGGCAAACATTGTTAATGGCGAGATCGTTATGATTTTGCCAACACTGATGAGTTTTTACTATTTCTTTCAAAAACGATATGTCATTGCCGGCGTATTGGCAGGGTTATCAACACTCATTAAGATTCCCAGTGTGTTTGATTTTGTTGGACTCCTCATATGGTTTGTCTATACCAGCGACATAAGACGGCTCAAACGGATGGGGATGAGATTAGTCGAAGTCATTGGCGGTTTTTGTATTCCATGGGGAATTGTTAGTGTGTTATTGCTGATTGTCGGAGGATTTTGGCCGATGGTGCAACAGGTATTTATTCATAACTTTTTTTATTCAACCACCTGGCAGCTTCTTATCGATTCCAAATTACTTCTTCTTATTAAATGGAGTGCATTAATTCTACTTGTTGGGTATCTCTGGAAACACCGTTCACCGTTGCATAAAGCAGAACATTTTATTCTGCTGTATGTTGCTTTTTCCCTGTTCGGTGCAACACTTTCCAACCGTCCTTATCTGCATTATCTGATTCAAATTGTCCCGGCAATGTGTTTATTACTAACGGCTATTACTGTCGGAAAGAGTAAGATAAAAGGGGTTGCCGGAATCATCTTAACAACCGTATTGTTGTTCGTTCTTGTGCAATTTATCGGTAATCCGCTCTACGGAATCTCTTATCTAGCCCGATATTATACACAGTTTACAAATTCTTCTTTCTTTGGTCAGGAAGTTGCTGTCACACATGAGGTTGTTTCTTATTTACAAACCTATACCTTACCAGATGAGCGTGTTTTCGTATGGAGTAATAACACCTCGATTTATGCATTGTCTTCACGTATGCCTGCTACCCGTTACATTGCGGTCTATCATATGTTAGAAAGACCTGATGCGCTCGGAGAAGTTCGCGCTACGCTTGAAAAGCAGCCACCCCGCATCATTGTTGTTACAAAA
The DNA here is from genome assembly GCA_016203755.1 of Candidatus Roizmanbacteria bacterium. Taxonomy (GTDB): domain Bacteria; phylum Patescibacteriota; class Microgenomatia; family 2-01-FULL-40-14; genus JACQMD01. The sequence continues at coordinate 5,954 of JACQMD010000029.1, read as the reverse complement.
CCAGTCGTGTATGAATGGGACTGGTTATCTGAAAATTTTCTTATGCGTTATAATCTCTTACGTGACAGTGCTGCATATCAGATCTATGAATATGAATCTTAAACAGCTGGTTAGAACATACTACCAGTATATCGTGAAAGATGTACTACTCCTTTACGCGTTGCTTGTATCAGTGATAAGTATTGTGGTAAGTGGCGTTATTTTTTTTCTCTTCAGCAGACAACTCCCTTCACTGGTGCCATTATATTATTCTCTTCCCTGGAGTGAGGGGCGTTTGGCGGGAGCGCAATGGTTATTACTGCTTCCTATATCAGCCGTTGGAATCGTGATAGTCAACCTGATCATTGCGCTGATTTTTTACCGGTCAGAAGCAATGCTTAGTCGCATCGTCGGTTTAGCAGCTGCATGTTTTGCGCTTATGCAGCTCTATGCAATGATAAGAATTATCTTTTTGATTGGTTGAGACCGGAGATCTGAAAATTACTATGAACGGATTTATTGCCGCTTTCCTTATTGCAGTTTTTGTCACTCCATATGTCGGAATTATTGCCCGAAAAGCTCATTTCGTGGATGATCCGAAAAAACGATATCATCCTGCTCAGGTACATAGCGGCATTATACCCCGTGCAGGAGGAGTAGGTATTTACATTGCTTTTTTATGCGTCGTTCTGCTGTGGTTACCGGTATCCAAGATTATTACTGGAATTCTTCTTGCGGCAACGATTGTGGTGTTGGTAGGTATATGGGATGACTATAAAGATCTCTCACCGTACTTTCGTTTATTTATGAACGTTGTTGTTGCCGGTCTTGTGGTGGGGTTCGGCGTTGGCGTGCCGTTTATTACTAATCCACTGGGTGGAATCATTCCGCTTGATACTTGGACTATACATTTTACCTTGTTTGGTGAGCATTCGTTATTGGTATGGGCAGATTTATTTGCCGTTGTGTGGATCGTATGGATGATGAATACAATCGGCTGGTCGGCAGGCGTAGATGGACAGCTGCCGGGGTTTGTGGTAATTGCCAGTATTGTCATCGCATTGCTATCACAGCGTTTTGCAGCTCATGACATTGAACAAACTGTTGTTGCACAACTTGCATTTGTTAATGCAGGAGCATTTATGGGATTTTTAGTATGGAATTTTTATCCGCAGAAAATTATGCCCGGATACGGAGGGAAAAGTTTAGCCGGATTTATCTTGGCAGTGCTTTCAATTCTTTCGAGTGCAAAGGTAGGAACCGCACTTCTTGTCCTTGGAGTTCCCATGATAGATGCATTTTATACCCTTATTCGCCGGATGCTTAGTAGGAAATCTCCTTTTCGGGCAGACCGTGGACATCTTCATCATCACTTGTTAGATTTGGGCTGGGGAAAAAGGAGGATTGCTTTGTTTTACTGGGGTATATCGGCGTTACTTGGTCTTATCGCATTAAATTTTACCAGTCAGGGTAAATTATTCGTTTTTGTTTTACTCGGGGTGCTATTAGGAATGATATTACTCGCTCTTCGTCTCTTCCGTTTTTTCCGCGTACTGCCCTGATATCCATCCTTCTTTTCCTTTTTCGTATTCAATCTTAAACCATCCTTCTTGTTCTTCAAGATACGGGTACTCTTCTCCTGGGGTGACACGACCAATTTCTTCCCCAGATGTAGCCGGTTCAGCACGGACTCGTAACCACCCGGTAGGTGTATCAAGTATGGTAACTGTGACTTGGCTTTGTTCTGAAGGTGTCGTTTGTTCACCTTGGTCAGGAGTTCCCGGTGGTTGAGGAGCAAGTGAAGCAAGATGAGAAGTAACACCAATTTTATACCCCGGTGTTACTTTGAGTTGTACTATTCGTTCGGTAAAGCCCGGTGCAGTTAATCGAATTCCGTGCATTCCTGTGGTGATATCTTTGAATGAAAGCGGAGTGGTTCCTTTCCGTTCGTCATTAATAAAAATTTCACTTGAATCTGTCTGTGAGAAAATAGAAAGCTCTGTTTCTCCCCGTTTGAGTTGTTCAAGCGTGACAATTTCCCACGATGATGTTGCATCAGTTGTTCCCAGCGTTGCGGTAATATACGTTTGTACTCCTTTGTTAATTGCAACCTGTTGTTGCCAGGTAAGTGTTGTTGTCTCATTTTCGGGGAGTAACTTTACTTCATAGCTGCCAGGAGAAAATTTTCCTTGATAGGGTGTTGATCCTTTATTTTCGCCATTCACAAAAACGGTGGTTTTTGGTTGCGTCTCAACTTTTAATTGTCCATCATCGCTGGTTAATAACGGGAGATAATCTTTCCCTAAAAAAAGTCCGGCTCCGATAAGTAGAATTCCAACGATGATAATAATAATCTTTTTCATTGTGGTGAAAGGATATCATATACGGTAAAGAGAGGCAACTACCCTCTTGACAAATTGGCAGTCAATATGATAGAGTGCTAATATAGCATTTCAAGTCCGGTAAAAGCAGAAGTGAAAGATGGTATGTTAACCCTGTCGCTTCCAAAAGCAGAAGAGTCAAAACCAAAGAAAATTAAAGTAACAACTACAGAAAAATAGTAGTTTTTCCGAGAGGAAACCGGTTTAAAACATAAATTCCTCACGGATTTTCAATAGATCAAAAGAACAAAAGATCAAATGATCACTATTCAACATTTTCAAATACGTTAATTTTTCCGAGGTTTTTTTGATCCTTTGATCTATTGATCGCTTGATTTATTGAACTTAGTATGAACCTAACCGAACGTCAAATTCGAATTCTTAAAGCTATCATTGATGAATATATTGAGACCGCTCAGCCGGTAGGAAGTGAGATGCTTGAAAAGAAATACAATCTCAGTATCTCGCCGGCAACAATCCGGAATGAAATGGTTGTGCTTACCAATACGGGCTATCTTAGTAAACCTCATACGAGCGCAGGACGGGTTCCAACTCCTATGGCGCTTAAGTACTATGTAAAATATCTTCTTCATACGGATGCTCTTCCGGTTTCTGAGGAAGTGTCAGTAAAAGAGAAAATTTGGGACTCACGTCATCAGGCGAATAAACTTATTAATGAAGCAACAAAAGCATTGGCCCAACAAAGTAAGGCGTTTGCACTTGCAACAACGGATGCTGGCGACTTGTATCATTCAGGGGTTGCTCATATTCTGGATTATCCTGAATTTTATGACATTGACCTAACACGAACAGTATTGTCATTGCTTGACCAGATGGAATTTTGGCAGGCAGTTTCTCGACGTCCTATCGGAAACGATCCTTTTTACCTTCTCTTGGGGGAAGAATTTGGTGAGCATTTGTTTTCTCCATGCGGATTTTTATATGCCCGTTTTCAGGTCGGCGGGATGGGTGGGGTTATTGGTGTAGTAGGGCCGTATCGCTTGCCTTATAGTCGGTTAATACCAATGATTACGTATATGGGACAATTGCTGTCTGAGTTGGGAAGATGAATACACAAAATCAAAGATCTCGGCCAAAGGCCGATCCGCCTATGGCGGAAACTATCAAAGAGAAAGAAGGAGAACAAAACCGCCCGCAAGAGGTTGAAAAGAAAGAGGAGAAAGTTGACCAGATAGATTATAAAGATAAGTATTTGCGAGCGCTCGCTGATTATCAAAATCTTGTCAAGCGTGTGACGAACGAACGGGAAGAATTTACACGCTACGCCAACGAGTCATTAATTATTAAATTGCTACCGATTCTTGACGGGTTGGAAAAAGCAATAGAAACTAATGAAGAGAAAGGGATACAACTTATATATAAAGAGCTATGGAATATCTTGAGCCATGCGGGTGTACAGCGAATTGACATACAAGAAACAGATGAATTCAATCCAGAATACATGCAATGCATACAAGCAGAACAACAAGGAAAAAAAATACAGACTTTGCGTCCAGGATACCGATTGTATGATAAAATTATTAGACCGGCACAGGTGAAAGTGGTACAATAGAGAGCGATCCGAAAAATACAAATTTGCATCCGAATGATCCTAATAGTTGTATTCGGAGTATTCGGATAAATTCGTATATTAGGATTATATTATGGCAAAAATACTTGGAATAGATCTTGGGACAACTAACTCATGCATGGCGATTATGGAAGGGGGATCTCCAAAAGTAATCCCCAATTCCGAAGGTAAAAATACGACCCCATCGGTTGTTGATCCCATCAAAAACATCGTTGGAGAAGTGGCGAAACGTCAGATGGTCCTCAATCCGAAAACCACCATCTTCTCAGTCAAGCGTCTCATGGGGCGACGGTTCAAAGATGAATCAGTGCAGCGTGACATGAAATGGCTTCCGTATGAAGTTGCCTCCGGTCGAGACGGTATGGCTGTCGTGAAACTTGATGGACGGACATTTACCCCCCAGGAGATATCAGCAAAAGTCTTGGGAAAACTCAAGGCGGATGCGGAAAGTTTCCTCGGTGATAAAGTAACACAGGCAGTCATTACGGTCCCTGCCTATTTTGACGATGCGCAGCGCACGGCTACCAAACAGGCAGGAGAAATAGCAGGGCTTGAAGTATTACGTATTATCAATGAGCCAACTGCTGCAGCGCTTGCGTACGGACTTGATAAAAAACACGCCCACACGATTGCCGTCTATGATTTTGGTGGCGGAACATTTGATATCTCTATTCTTGAACTGGGAGAAGGAGTGTATGAAGTAAAAGCAACAAATGGCGATACGCATCTTGGCGGAGACGATTTTGACCAATTGCTTGTTGACTGGATCGCCGGAGAGTTTAAGAAAGAGAATACTATTGATTTGCGCAAAGACCCGCAAGCACTCCAGCGGATTCGCGATGCAGCAGAAAAAGCAAAAATTGAACTTTCAAGCGCTCAAGAATCAGAAATTAATCAGCCGTTTATTACCCAAGGTCCTGCTGGTCCGCTTCATTTAACGATGAAATTAACCCGTTCCAAACTCGAACAGCTTGTTGATGAACTTGTTAAGAAAACATTAAAGCCCGTTGAGAATGCACTCAAAGATGCAAAGGTAACGAAGTCTGATATTGCGGAAGTAGTTCTTGTGGGAGGTATGACGCGCATGCCCAAGATTCAGAAAACAGTTCATGAGTTTTTCGGCAAGGAGCCACACAAAGGCATTAATCCAGATGAAGTCGTTGCAGTTGGGGCAGCAGTGCAAGCGGGAGTGTTGGCAGGAGATGTAAAAGACGTGTTACTTCTTGACGTGACGCCACTTACTCTTGGCATTGAAACGCTTGGTGGAGTAAGTACGCCACTTATTGAACGAAATACGACAGTCCCCGCATCCAAATCACAAGTTTTTTCAACAGCAGCTGATAGTCAAACGCAGGTTGAAATTCATGTACTTCAGGGTGAACGGCCGATGGCTTCTGATAACAAATCGTTGGGACGGTTTATTCTTGATGGTATTCCGCCTGCTCCACGCGGTGTTCCGCAAGTTGAAGTCACCTTTGATATCGATGCAAACGGGATATTAAACGTCAAAGCAAAAGACAAGGCAACAGGAAAAGAACAATCCATAAGCATACAGGGTTCAACGGGTCTTACGAAGGAAGAGATTGAGAAGATGCGGAAAGAAGCAGAAGAACACGCAGAGGAGGATCGGAAGAAAAAAGAGTCCGTTGAGTCGCGTAATATTGCAGACAACCTGGCATTTCAGGCGGAAAAGTTACTAACAGAACAAAAGGATAAGATTAAAGAAGATGATAAGAAAAAGCTGGAAGAGAAAATTAAGGAATTGCGCGATACCCTTAAAGATGACAAGGTAACCAAAGAGCAGATTGAGGAAAAATCAAAAGCACTGACAGAGGAAATGCAGCGAATTGGCCAGCAGTTTTATCAGAAAGGCCCGAGTCAACAGACTGAACAGAAAAGTGACGAACAACAGACCAATGGAGAGAAAAAATCAAACGGTAAGAAAGAGGATGTTGAAGAGGGAGAAGTGGTAGAATAAGTATAAAGTATAATGTATTAAGTAT
>JACQMD010000021.1 GCA_016203755.1 Candidatus Roizmanbacteria bacterium | reverse complement strand
TGATCCGGAGAAGGACACGTTAGGAAAGAGTGTGTTTTATGACGCACAGCGTACCATCGGCGTTCCCGGTTTAACTGAAGTCAGAACCGTCAAGGTGTACCGCGTTGAAGGAACAGATGGAGATGGTGCAACCAAACTGGCTGAGGAGCTCTTTCATGAACCTATCGATCAAACCTACAAAGTTGATCAACTACTCATACAACCGGCAACGCTCTTTCACCGCGCAGCAAATGCAGTGAGTCAAAGAATGTTTGGTAGAACCATTTTCCACCGTCCCAATAGCGTGGTAGAAATAGCGTATAAACCGGGTGTCATGGATCCGGACGCAGGACCTATTGCAAAAGCAGCGAGCAACCTCGGAGTGCCGGTGGATGCCGTTACCACCAGTACCAAATATGCATTTTATGGGAACGTCAGAAAAGGTGTTGTCGATCAAGTCGTTCACCGACTGCTGGTAAATAAAACGGTGCAACGCATCATAACCGAAAAACCGGAAACGCTCCTGATTCGGGGGGAGCCGGGACCGGTGGAAACCATTCCTATTCGTGGTGTTTCTGATGAACGGCTCATGGAAATATCCGGACGGGGACTCGCGCTCAATGTAGACGAGATGAAAGCAATACAAAATTATTACATAGCAATAGACCGGGACCCGACCGACGTCGAACTTGAAATATTCGGTGCGTACTGGAGTGAACATTGTGTTCATAAAACATTCAAATCCCCCATTGAGGTAAATGGTCAGGTGAAACCTCCATTTTTGGACCGGTTGCGGACTGCATCACAAGAACAGTCCGGAGATCTGGTGATCTCGGCGTATGAAGATAATTCCGGAGTCATCGATTTTTACGAAGGCAAAGCCATACATGGAAAAGTTGAAACACACAACTGGCCGTCTGCCCGTGAACCATTTGGCGGAGCGGCAACGGGTACCGGTGGTGTAGTACGAGATATTTTGGGGACCGGTGGAGGTGCACGGGTGATTTCTTCAACCGATATGTTTTGTCTTGCTCCTCCTGATATGGATCCAGCTGATGTTCCGCAAGGGTGCCTGCATCCTGACTATCTTACCCGAGGCGTAGTTGCTGGCGTGCAAATGTATGGAAACAATCTGGGAGTACCTACCAACAATGGTTCTCTTCATTTTGATAGACGATTCCGGGCACGACCCTCCGTCATTGTGGGCGCCTATGGAATACTCGATAAAGAACAGGCGAAAAAAGGGAAACCGCAGGTTAATGATATGGTGGTGGTTATTGGCGGACGCACCGGAAAGGATGGCCTTCACGGAGCCACCTTCTCTTCCCGTGCAACAACAGAAAAATCGCAAGCGTTAGAATCTACAGCGGTGCAAATTGGAAATCCTATAGAAGAAAAGCGAGTTTCTGACGTCATAGACGAAGCACGACAAGTAGTTGATGAAGCAGGCAAACGAGGGTTATTTCATGCAATTACCGATTGCGGCGCTGCGGGGCTGTCATCAGCAGTTGGCGAAATGGGAGAAGACATCGGAGTCACCATAGATCTTAAACAGGTTCTACTCAAATACCCGGGCCTCGCGCCATGGGAAATACTCCTGTCTGAAGCACAAGAGCGGATGGTGATGGCGGTGGATCCAAACAACTATGACGCACTCATTGAACTCTGCACAAAATTTAATGTTGAAGCGACCGTTTTAGGAAGGTTTGATGGAAACCATCGCTTCAATGTCCGGTACGGAGATCAGGTAGTTGCCGATCTTGCATATGATTTCTTACGACATGGATTGCCCAAACGAGTTTTGAAAGCTCACTATGAAAAAGAAATATTTGAAGAACGGGCTATTCCACCCCCGGAAGATAATAACGGGTGGGTCGACACCATCAAAAAAGTTCTTGCGCATGGAAACGTTTGTTCAAAACAACCAGTGGTATCCCGGTACGATCATGGGGTACAGGGCACCAATGCCCTCGCTCCCTTCTCCGGCGTTCACCACGACGGTCCGAACGATGCGGTTGTGTTAACGCCGATTCTGGGTAAACCATACGGATTTGTCCAGTCGCACGGTCTGAATCCGATATTAAATGTTATAGATCCCTATCATGGCACCCGGTGGGCAATTGCCGAAGCGTGTGCCAATTATGTTGCGGTCGGCGGAGACATAACACAAGCAGCCTGGATCAACAATGTTATTTGGCCGGGAACCGACGAGAAATCATTAGGCTCTCTTGATCGAAGCATCGACGCGGTGAGAGATTGTATTAAAAAATTGAAAGTTCCCGTGGTATCCGGTAAAGACAGCCTCTCTTCCCGACAAAAAAGCGGAGATGAAGTGATTGATATTGCACCAGTGGAATGTATCTCCATGTTTGGACGGATCCCCGATGTTGCAAAAACCGTATCTTCGGATATTAAAAATACGGGCACGTCGTTATACCTTATAGGAAAACCTGATCGCGCCATGGGAGGATCGACGTATTACGATATTCATGGTCAGATTGGCAACGAGGTACCCAAAGTCGATCTGGAATTGTTGCCCGAAGTTTACCGCGGCATGTACGATGCCATCCAAACCGGAGAGGTCCACGCCTGTCATGATGTGAGCGAAGGAGGACTCATCACTACCATTGCCGAGATGTGTTTTGGCGGCGATGTGGGAGTTACTATAGACCTTAACCATAACCAGGAAGAAGATGGATGGACGCCGGTAGAAAAACTGCTTAATGAAACTCCTTCGTGTTTTGTTGTGGAGGTTGTTGATGATGAGACCACCAAACGGTTGTTTGGTGAACTACCGCATATGAAACTGGGAACGACCAAACAGGAGAAAACTATTACAGTAGCACATGTTGGTCAACAATTATTTACCGCGTCTGTTGATGAACTCAAACAGGCGTGGCAGACACCGATGCAGAAGATTTTTCCATGAAAGAAAACGGTCCACCATTTGCGGTGTTAACCACAGACGGCAGTAACTGTGATAAAGAACTGGCATTTGCCTTCCAGGATTCAGGCGCCGATATCCGTATCGTTCATATTAATGAGTTAAAAAGAGGAGATGTTCAGCTCCGCGACTTTCGAGGATTGGGGTTGCCGGGAGGATTTACGTATGGCGACGTCATACGAGCCGGGAAACTGATGGCAAAAGAGCTCGAAGTATTTTTAGCCGATGATATGAATGAATTTATTCATCGGTACAAAGGGCTTGTTTTGGGTATCTGCAATGGATTTCAAACGGCAGTACTATCCGGTTTATTTCCTGATGCAAAAATGGGTGACTCGCAAGTTGCGCTCCAGACGAACAAATCCGGTCATTTTCAGTGCCAATGGGTAAATGTGAAATTTGAACACCAGCATACGTGCGTATTTTTACAAAATCAGGATGGGAAACCGATAAGCCTGCCCATCGCTCACGGGCAAGGTAATTTTTATGCAAAACAAGAACAATTGGCACGGATCGAGAATGGCGGAGGTGTCGTGCTGCGATACTGTACACCGGGAGGAGAAACAGCATTTCCGGGCGATCCGGCAAATCCCAATGGATCGCTCAATGGGATTGCGGCAGTTACCGACTTACGTATGGGACATACGCTCTTTATGATGACTCATCCGGAACGTGCTTTCAAACTCACTCAAATTGATAACTGGCGAAGAAAACCAAAAGATTTCATCCCACCCGGTCGTACCATCATCGGCAATATGGTACTCTATGCAAGTGAGATGTAAAACATACTATGAGTAAAACACCAGAAGATCCAATCACCTATGCATCAGCGGGGGTTAACTATGGTGCTTTGGATCCACTCAAAAGACTGGCACAATTACGAGCCCGAACAACCACTGGTAACCTTGAACGGTTCGGGATGAGAGAAATAGAAGCCAGTCGAGGTGAAACAGCATACATTTGGGAGGAGCAGGATGCTTATAGGGCATTTGTATTGGAGTGTTTGGGAACGAAAAACAGAGTCGCTGACGAAGTAAGAACTCTTACAGGAAGAACCCATTATGACGATCTCGCTCAAGATACTATAGCAATGAGTGCCAACGATTTAAGTGCTGTATTTGCTGAACCACAGGTAGTCAATGCGTATTTTGCCGTAGGCAATTCAGATTGGTTCTCTGATGAAGAACGATCAAAAGATTTGATCGAAGGCTGGGTAAAAGCATGTAATATGGCTGGGGCGGTGTGGGGAGGCGGAGAAACACCAACCCTTAGTGGGATCATCGCGCCAGACAGTATTGATCTTGCAGGATCTGCAATTGGCATTATAAAGCCTAAAGAACGCCTAAGCTTGGGAGATAAGTTAACAATCAATGACACACTATTGTTAGTTGGCAGTAGCGGGATTCATGCAAATGGTTTGTCTTTAGCGCGGAAGATTGCGCAAAACATTGCGGATGAAAAGAATATAAGTCTGGCCCAAGCATATGCCACGCAACTTTCGGATGGGACGATGTACGGTGAAGCACTGCTACAACCAACACACATCTACGCAGGTCTTGTCAGAGATTTATTCGAAGCAGGAGTTGATATCCATTATATGGTCAATATCACCGGTCATGGTTGGATGAAACTCATGCGGGCAAATCGGGAGTTTACGTATGTGATTGATCATATTCCTCAACCGCAACCGGTATTCCAATTCATACAAGAACAATCTCACAATACTGATACTACTATGTATGAGACCTTTAATATGGGTGCTGGATTTGCTCTCTACATGCCAGAAAAAGACGTAGCAGATGCTCAACAAATAGCTTTAGATAACCATTCTTTACAAACCTTACGCGCAGGACATGTCGTAGAGGGACCAAGGCAAGTCATCATCAAACCAAAAAATATTGTATATAAAGCTTAGATGTTGGGAGTTCGGTAACAAAACTTCGTGTGATACAATACCTCCATGAATTCAGGCGAACGGTTTCCCCGGAACTTTGTCGAACTGGCAGAAAAAAATATTGCTACAAAACCACGCGATGTTGCATGGATCATGATTAACAGATTTCTTGGACATGTGCAACAACAAACTGCAACGCTTCGAGACGGACAACAGATGGAAGTCATGATTCCTGAAGGAATTTCCAATTTTCTATCACTGGAGGGAGATTTTGAACCGGAAGTTACCTGCGCTTTACAATTTACCCTGAAACCGGATATGGTGTTTTGGAATATCGGTTCACATATTGGACTACGAGTCGTCCAGTCCGATCGTCTGGTCGGAGTAAAAGGCGTTATCTTCGCATTTGAACCCACACCGAGAACAAAAGAACTACTCGATCTCAATTCACAAGGAAGAAAATCAGCCATACAAACTTTTCCCTACGCGCTCGGCAATCAATCGGGAACTGTTCCATTTACTGATTATGGATGGCTCTATAGCGGCTGTAATACCGCTGCTCATTCCCCGCGAATTCGACCACGACCGTTCAGACGAGTTCCTACTCCCCGGCAGTTATCGGTGCCCATGAAAACCGTTGACGCTCTTATTAACGATTCTACCTTGAGGACACCCGATGTTATTGCAGTTGATGCTGAAGGGTATGAATTCCAGATTTTTCAGGGAGCTGATACTACTTTCACAGAACACCGGCCAATCGTCATTTTTGAAACAGGGGATATCGGTTCTTCACAAACCATCCCCTCTTTAGAATTATTACAACAGCATGGGTATAAGTTATTTGAATGGGATAGTATTGCGGAACGACTTTGCAAACATGAGTTGCAAAAAAGCTACCCTGAATCTGGTAATCTGGTGGCTATTCATCCTCAGGCAGCAAGAGATTCTCTGTAAACTACTTCCCATCCGAATTCCACATTATCATGAAATCCAAATTGAGTCTCTACGCTGTCTTCACGCAACCGTTTCGATAATTCAAAAAGACTCGGAACTATCCCGGGAGTTTTGAAAAAATCAGCCGCTTGTTTTGTTGGAAGCCGAATAGCAGGATCGCGCTGCAGAACCGGATAATATATATGATCGTATGCATATTGTAACAGTGAAATACCATCTTCAATACCAATAGTACGTGCTTCATCTGCAACCCTTCTTACCCGTTCAGGAGTACGTTGTAATAGTTCTTCGTCTATATTCAAACTTCCATTGTTACGAGCAGTTTGCAGTATTCCATATACTACTCCTTGCTGCAGCAATCCTACCATTCCGACTAAATCCCAGAATGCGAGACCGCTTGTTTCATCGCTCGATGTTGCTAATAGCTGAAATCCCATCTTTAACTTATCGCGATCAGTAAGTTTCTGTGGAAGAGCAAGTATATTTCCGTTTTCGTTAGTAAGTACCAAATCAGATATTTGAGAAAACGCGTACAACGATAAACCATCGACGAACGTTGCGCTTGAAGCTTGTGCACAGACCGCCATTGAGCGACCCAAAGGGGATAATGCTTGATATTCTTTGTTGTCAACCGGCAGTTTAAACCCAACATTAACCGTATCAACAAGTTGAATAGGATCCCACGATCTTGTTAAATCTGTAAAATATTTGTTTGAAAACGATGCTATCTGTAGACTTAATGTTGCGGTGGATTCACCGGATGTTTCTTTTAAAAAATGGAGTGGACCCGTTGCCAATTCTGTCAGTTGTTTCTCAGGTTTCGTTGCTCCACCTGCCATTTGTCCCATTTGATAGGTAAAACGCGTATTGAGATCTTCTCGTGAAACGAGGTTTGCTTCTGTTATTGTTTGGACTATCTCATCATCGGTGAGTCGTGTTTCACCTTCAAAAGCAGGACGATTTTGCTTCTCAGATTGATCTTCACATGAAGAAACAAAAGGAGCGATAACTGTTGTCACAGCTGCTGCGGCAAATCCTTTTAACAACTCTCTTCGTGAAAGCATATATTCAAGATTGTCATAGTAACCTCGATTATACAATACAGAAACAACACGGACATTACTCAACTATTCGGAGCGTTGAAAGAAGAATATTGCTGAGATCTTTTATTTCTTTCGGATCTGTCTTTCTATATGACTTTGAGTCAAGTTCGTTATCATACGTAACGGTAAGCAATAGATGAGTTTCACCGATAGGAATGGGGCCATAACGTGCACCACACCATTGCTGTTCTTCTGAAATACACGTAATCCCCGCAATTTCTTGAGTGAGCACTTCTACTGTTTCTTCCTGCTGGGTACCCGTTGCCGGAAAAGGTACAATTGCACCATCGGCGGGGACGAACGAAAATACGAGTCCTTCCCCTTTTACCACTGGATACTGCCCTTTTGTCTCATCTTCAGCATGCCAATGCTGCGGATATTCAAATGCAAATCCCTGCCGTGACTGATATGGCCGGCGCAAATGAGCAGTTAAATATTCTTCATACGCCTGGAAGTAAATAGTTGCATATGCCGGAATGGTGTTTGATTTTTTGCGAAGCAAAGCCAGCGTTTCTTCTGTGGGAACAGTCCGGGTATAGTACGCAAGAAGCTCATGATGCACCCGGATATCTTCCGGAATTGTTCGTATCCGTTCATCAAGCAGTGCTAAATTTTTTTCGGTGTCGCGGAAATCGTACAGCATTTTCGTAACAATGGTCGTCCCACGCATATAATTGCGGGGGATATAACTTGCCACAACCATTTCATCATACTCAGGTGTATCTTTATAAGCTGCATATGCTGCCCGGGTAAATCCCTGATTAACTCCAATGATAGTTCCGTAGTCGCCACTCAAATGCCCTTTCTCTGATATAAACCTGAAAAACGAGAAGGTATATCCGATTGAAACAGCCACGAGAAGAAAGTAAACCATGATGGTTCCGATTTTGAAAAGATGCGTCTTGCCGAAGAAAAATGAAAATGTTGTACCCAGGAAAAGAAACAGAAACGGCAGAAGAATAATAAAATAATGCATTTCGGGCGTTATCCGAAGGACAAAATAGATGACTGAAAGAAGGATAACAGGATACAGAAGAAACCGCATTTTCGGATTTTTCCGGAAAAACAACAACATTCCAAACGGAACAAGCACATACTCCAGATAAAATACAATCCGTGCATGGTAAATCCATGAATAGCGCTGGGCAAATGCAATAATGTCATTGCCGAATATGAAGAAAAAATTCCCCTGGCTCATAATCTGCAAAGGTCGAAAAAATACGCTGGAATGATGTTGTGTACTCACCTGTTGTGTCGCGTGTAATATGCCTCTACTAGTAATAAAACCATGCTGTATTTCAAATATCATAAAGGGGATCAGCGGAAGGATACCCAAACAACAACCAAGTATCATAGATCGGAAATTAAAGCGGGGCCTCTGCAAGAAAAGAAAAACGGTAAGGGGAATGATAAAAAATAATGCTGCCTGATGAAGTTGCAGCAGTAATAATGCAACAAAACAATATCCTATCCAATAGGTTGTTTTTTTCTCGACGATGATTTTGTGGAGACAAAACAGCAGGAAAACTGTCAGAGGAAAAATAAAGTCCTGCGCCCAAATCTTTCGGGAGAAAAGAACTGCCCAGGGAGAAACAGCAAGAAGAACACTGGCAAAGATTGCCGTGATTTTTCCATAGTATTTTTTTAACAATATATAGTACAACCCGACCGCCAATGCATTGATAAGACCAATACCTGCTGAGATAATCTTTGGATCAAGCGACACCAGCGTGAACGGATACAGCAGGTACAAAAAAAATGGCGGATTCAATATCCCGAAACTTGAAACAGTTGAACCGGGAGGAAACGGATGCCCGAATTGTGACCGTGTTGCGAGAAATAATGCTACCGCTTCATCTGTTTTAAATTCGACGGCCGACAAAAACGACACGCGAAATAGCAACGAAAGTAAAATAATAATAATTAACCCTGTATGTTTCATCCTGCGGTAAATTGTGAATAGATATCCGAATAGTCAATCGCATTAACCCACGAGTCGTCATTGATATCAAATAAAGAAAAATAGTGCGACCCAAAACTGTTCATCCACGTCAGCATATCAATAATATCTACCACCCCGTCACGATTAAAATCGGCAGTTTGAAAATGGGTGTAATAGTCAATTTCTTCATTGAGCAGCTGAATGGATACGGGATTGAAGTACTGAGCAGACAGAGTCAACATAATGCTCTCCGGCGAAGATCGATACCAGTGATCATAGCGACAACCGACACGATAATCTGAAGGAGCTACAATACCATTCCACTCTACAGCAGGAGGAGTTCCGGAAAAACAGTTCCGCTGTACACCAAGGTCAGCAGTCGGATCAAAATAGAGAACATATTCATCATGGAGTCGACCAAATGAATGGCCGAATTCATGAACGAATACTTGAGGTCCGGATATTCCGTTATACGATACTGCTAAACCCGGGCTTCCGGAACCTCCGTATTCTGAATCATTGAAAAGGACCACCATTTCATCATATGGAGCACCTGATGCGGTAATCTCTGAAAGTACCGACTCATAGTTACAAACGATCAAACGCTGTATTGTTGGACTATGATAACAACCCAAATCGCTGGTAGTGAAAATACGGTGAAAGATTAGTTCGGCTGACCTACTGTTGAATGGCTCATAGACAAATAAATGCTGAATAAATCTATCGACATCTTGTTGAAACAATTGTTCTTGCCCTACCGCATAATTGTCACCGATAAAAGTGATATTGAGTAGCTGTTGTACACCACCACGCATATATCTACTCAGCGCTTGATCAGACCATACTGACGATTGGAAGGCTCGTGTGCTTTCAGTCAGTTCAATAACTCCAGCAAGATCATACGAATCAATCAATTGACCGTCTTGAGTTATCAGATTGAGTAAACGAGCATCAGGCAGTACGGGAATCAATTCCACCCAGTCAACTGCATCGAGCACAACCTCCGAAACTGACTCTTTCTGGTCTTGAGTGAGTGGTGGAATACCTGAATATCTGTTGGGAATCGTAATTGCATATTGAAATAAAGACTGATTCTCACTATCAACTAATCTGAGAAAATAATTACTTGTTTCTCTACGTTTTCGCGGATATGCGACATGCCTTCGAGTAACCGATTTTATTCTTATCGTACCGGGTATAGTCTTATCATAGGTTATATGCACTTCGTATGTTTCTTCTTGAGACAAGGATTGACTGTTAAGAGTCGGCAAGTCCTCATATGAATACCAGCGGGGAGTCTCCGCATAGACTTCGCCGACTCCGGCAAAAACTAGCATCAGTACAAGCAATATCTGAATACTACATGAGGATAAAAAGTTTATTTGACCACGCATATACGATACACTGTTACATAAGAACTATACCAGCATCTTGTTCAGTTATAAACAATTCATTTCCAAAAACCTTGCATAACATACTTTTCTATGATACGCTGATAGTACTTTATTCGTTTACCAATTTCCATGAATCGGGGAATACTGTCGCTTAATCAAGAAGAAATACAACTCATCAGCACTCAGTGTTCAACTACTCCCGCAATGAAGTTATTCTGCAATAAACTCTCGTCTTTTCAACCAAAAACTACTGAATCCGTCACTATTGAAATTAGTGAAGAAGAAGTAAATACCATACTGGACGCGCTCGGTGCTCCTGAACCACAGGAACAATCTAATAAAACAACACTACGCGCAAAACTACTTCAATTTTTGATGTCTTCTCGTACATAAGTAATTTAGTATCTATGAAAAAAGTCCTTATTATTGAAGACAGTCCTGAATTTCAGGAACTTTGTAAAACACAATTGACACAAGCAGGTTACAGCGTTATTCAGGCGGTAAACGGTAAAGACGGTATTGCAGCAGCCCTTACTCACAAACCACAACTTATTCTTCTTGATATTATGCTTCCCCATGGATTGAACGGATTTGATGTATTAAAGAAACTCAAAATACATCCTGCTCTGACAAAAATTCCCGTCATTGTCTTTACCAATTTGGAAAGCGAAGAAAAAACTGCATTTGCGATGGGTGCGAAAGATTTTATTCGAAAAACAGATATTACCATTCCGCAAC
>JACQMD010000031.1 GCA_016203755.1 Candidatus Roizmanbacteria bacterium | reverse complement strand
TCATATACGCGATGAAGTGCGACCAGGGGAAATTGTACGGTGTAACGAGGATGGCGTGGAACGCTGGCAGTGGACTGATGAGACAACAGAAGGATTCTGTGGTTTAGAAATAACATATCTGATGCGTGCAGACGGATATCTGTATAATAAAGTTCAGGTTGATACTGTCCGCAGAGCACTTGGATCACGACTTGCAGAACTCTACCCGGCAGAAGATGTCGACTATGTCACTTATATTCCTGAGTCATCAAAATCATCAGCGGAAGGCTATGCTGAGGGATTATCACGTGTGCTCGGTCGGACAGTGTTCCCCAGAACATCAATGATAAAAGGAAGATATGGTACTTTGAACGGAAGTGTACGTGGCTTTCTTAATCCGAATAATGGAGAACGAAACCATATTGGAACATCAAATTACTTTCCACTTGATTGGATGGTCGGAAGCAAAGTTGCAATGGTTGACGATTCGATAATTCGAGGTAATACAACTGGTGGAGTAATTAATATTGTTCGAAATCGTGTGGGAATTCTCAGAAACAATGGAGCCGATCAAGTACATCTTCGAATTCCATGGCCCCCGGTAAGCCATTCATGTCCGTTAGGGACTGATATACAGGAAACTGACTGGCTCATTTACCGTGAACTTGGACGCGATACTGATGCAGTTGCGAAACATTTAGGTGTTGATTCACTCGCATTTCTAACACCCGATCAATTTCAAGGAACAGTTGATGACACAGTCGGTGAACATAAGAAATTGTGTATGGGATGTGTTACCGGAACTTATCCGTTGTCACTTATTGGTTATACCGTATCGAAGCTAGAGCTAGAATCAGTTTGAAAATTTTATTTTGTACTTTTCAAACAGTTCGGCAAATTTTACTTAGAACATGAAGCTGAAAAACAGGTAGTTATTGCGCTCGAAACTCATCGGCGGCCCGTTGTGGATCAACGATATTCACAGAGAGTCCTGTCCCCAGTTCAAATCCGGCTCGTTGTACAAACCGCGGTATCACACGAAGATACCAGTTCTCTTTTGGATAAATATAGTAATTGTACCCAAACGGCAGACTTGAGATCTGATTGCGTTCATATATCTTTTTCAGACGCCGCAGTACCCGTTTGAGGATGTGGGCAAGTACCTCAATCTCTTCATCCGTTATATGTCCAAATACTGTCCCATTTTTTTTGGGCGCAATCCAGAGTTCATAGGGCCACTGAGAAAAATCAGGGCAATATATGACGAAGTGTTTTTCTTCAAACGCTATATTGTTTTGCGGCTCCCTCGTGAGTGTGTCAAGATTGATTTGAAACGGCAATACGACCAGTTGTGAATGCGGATGGGTGACGGAGGCCCCGGCGTGGATTCCATGATTGGCAAAGATAAGTACCTGTCCATTTTTTCTGTAAAAATTGTATCGCTCACGATATGCGCTTAAGATAAGCTGTCCGTGTTCTACCGGTAATTCCTCGATGTCACTATCGCAATCGGGAGAGTGAACAATGACCTCATGATAATCAGTGATGGGATATTTATTGGGAAATATTCGAAGCTTCCAGCCTGCCTTATCTTTCTCTCCTGCTCCGGAGCGGAATACTTCCGGCGGCGTCAGATGTTCGTTGCCGGGACAAAAAATACATTTTTTTGGCTTCTTACCGGCTGTTTCATCTTCAGGGCGTGAGAGTCGCTGCGGAGAGATGATCACCCACCGGTGAGACAAAATATCAGGAACATAGCGCGCCATACTTCTTATACTACCGTAGAGTAGTATTTCTGACAAGATAGGAAATAACCGAAGAATTTAAAAATTAAAACTCTCTTGAAGAACGAAAACGTAAATGGTGTATAATAAGATTTGTCATACCTCATATTATGGAACCTGCTAAAAAAATCAAGCGTATTTGTATCTTAAATCCTCAAGGATATATTCTCTATCCCCCCCCGCTTGGAAAAACTGACACTGGAGGACAAATCCTCTACATCCTACAACTTGCGAAGGCGCTTGGCAAAAAACATATAAAAGTAGATATTGTTACGCGGCAGTTCGACGGTATGCCTCAAGAGGAACAACTCTGGGAAAATGTGAAGATCGTCCGAATTCCTGCTGGGCCGAAGCATTTTGTTGAAAAAGAAAAGATGTATGAACTCATGACCGTATTTGCGAAAAATCTTATGCTGTATCTTCAGGAAAAACGTAAACAATACAATCTGATTCATTCTCATTATTGGGATGGAGGATACGCAGGACTTCTGTTGTCAAAGATGCTTGACATTCCTCATGTTCATACACCACACTCGCTCGGTAAACTCAAGAAACTGGAAATGCAAATTGAACGTACACCTCCTCAAAAACTTAAACCAATTTACCAGTATCATGTACGAATTGCCATTGAGCAGATGATTATGAATCGGGCACACGCTCTGGTAGTTCTTTGTGAAACATCACGCATCCAGATCCTCCAGCATTACATCGTAGATTTTGAAAAACTTCATGTCATTTTCCCTGGTGTGGATGCTGATTATTTCAATACCGCTAAAACATCGTATGACCAACAAGTGAAATTGAAACAAAATTCTATTCTGACGGTCAGCAGACTGGTGCCGGCAAAAGGACTCGACCGGGTCATCGACGCAGTTGCACACTTGAAAGATGCTGTTGACTTCCATCTGTATATGGGAGGCGGCTCTTCAACACCGGAAAAATCGGAGGAGGAACGGGTCACGGAACAATTATTACAATCGCTTGTCAGTAAATACCACATCGAAGACCGGGTAACGTTTCTTGGGTTCGTCCCGCACGACACGATACTCCCTGCATACTATCGAGCTGCAGATGTATTTATTTTAGCCGGACGGTATGAGCCGTTTGGGTTAACCACGCTTGAGGCGATGGCCTGCGGAACAGCACCTATCGTTTCACATGTTGCCGGAAGCCGGGAGGTCATTATCGACGGACTCAATGGATTTATCGTTGATACCCATGAACGAAAAGAGCTTTCAAGACGGATTAAAGAACTCGTATCCAACGAAGAATCCCGAAAGAAAATTTCGGAGAATGCTGCATTTACCATGCGCGAACATTACCGGTGGAATACGGTTATTGATAAATTTATCGATCTATACAAGTCGTTTTTATGAAACTTGCCGTGGTTGCCCCCATTGAAGAAACCGTACCGCCAACTACCTATGGAGGTATTGAATGGATCGTCCATGAGATAGTTTCGGCAATGGCAAAAAAAGGTCATCAGGTAACGCTCTTTGCCGCGGGAGATTCAAAAACAGGGAACGCGGTACGACTTATTCCTACGGTCGAAAAAAGCATTCGAACCATTCCCGAAATTGCCCAGGATCCGCTTCTTCGGGATGTCACGAAATTTATCACATACGAGCAGACAGTTGAATACATTCAAAAAGGAGATTTTGATCTTGTCCACAATCATGCAGGGTGGAGATTTCTTTTGTACTCCCGATTTATCAACACGCCGATAGTAACGACACTGCACGGACCGCTCAATCCACCCTATCAGCAACTCGTATTCGATACATTCCGTCATACCCGCTATATTTCAATTTCAAATAATCAACGAAAGGGTATGCCTTCGTTGCCTTATGTTGCAACAGTATACAATGGGGTAGATCTAACAAACTACTCTTTTTCTGAGACAAACTTACCAGAACGTACTGCTCCGATGATGTTTCTTGCGCGCTTCAGCCCGGAAAAAGGTGGCGTTGAAGCAGCAACAGTTGCAACACGCCTTAATAAAAAGTTACTGATTGCCGCAAAAGTTGATGCGGTTGACCAACGCTACTTTCGTTCTGCCCAGGATGTTGTACGAAACAACTATATACAATTCATCGGCGAAATCGATCTTTCCAGAAAAGCTGAGCTTCTTGCGTCAGCCCGTTGTCTTATTGCACCAATTCAATGGGAAGAGCCATTTGGTCTTATGTTTATTGAAGCCCTCGCTGCCGGGACTCCGGTGGTTGCCTACTCACGAGGAGCAGCACCTGAAATTATTAAAGACGGCAAAACCGGCTATCTCGTTAACCAGTCAGCTCAATTTCACCGGGGAAATTTTACCATTGACAAAACCGGTATTGACGGGCTTGCTGAGGCAATTGAGCGGATCTACTCATTATCAGATACCGACTATCAAACGATGCGAAAGGAATGCCGGGCGCATGTTGTACAACATTTTACCGCGTCTTCCATGGTTAATGCATACGAACATGCATATCGCAAAGTTCTTGCTGAAAAGCCCCATTTTGTTGATAAGTAATTTATTTTGTTATTCTCTTTCCAATCTCGCGAGCCTTTTCTTTGAAAAAAGCGGTTAATTCCTGGTTTGTCAGTGGTACAAGCATCTTTGGAAGAAAGTCAAACTCCTCGACTTTAAGAAAATCTGAGGCAATCATGGCAAGATCAAGTTTCACACCAAATTTAGCTTCCACTCCATACAGTAGATCCCACAACGTATAGTGTTGAAAAAGAAAGTAAAGATCAACAAAGTCTTTTACATTGGTACGCTGATTGATGGTAATAAGTTTATTCGTTGCAATATCCCTTAGACTGTCAATTCTCAGTCCATCAATTATCTTGCCTTTTTCTATAAGAGGAAATGGATAGTGGTTAAAATCAACTCTAATTCTCCCGCCCGACGCATAGGTACTATCAAAGATGAGAAGATCGAGTTCTTCTGGTTGACGAAGGATTAGGGAGCATCGGTGTTTTTTTGAGAATGTATTCATAAATGAAATGATTCGTTCTTTTGGAAATGGTTTTTCTGAGAAAAAATCAAGATCTTCAGACTGTCGATGATGAATATATATAAGGCTAAGTGCGGTGCCACCGGTGAAATAAAATTGTTTTGTAAGAAAAGGGTCTTTCAGAAACTCCTCAACTATCGGTTTCTGAAGCTTATCAAACATTATTTTCCCCATATGAGTAATTCGAATAATCTTCTGCGACGAGGTCCTATTTGTAACTGCTTCCAATATTTTTTTACTTCCGAAAGATCGATCTTTTCTCCCTTGTCGACTCCATAGTTAATCTGCCGCTCAAGAAGTAGTAGTCTACCGCGTTTGCTTTTTTTGAGTGTATCAATAGCATAATCCCAGACGTGCATAAGTTTCAATCCTCCTCTCTTTCTCATATTGTATCAGTGTGTCCTCCATTTGACAAATCAAAAAAATGTGGTAGAGTGAAAATGAGAGGAACACTGTATGAACATATGCAGTATTTGTAAAACGAGGAACGTGATATATCAACTCTTCTCTTACGGAGAGCAATTCTTTCTTCAAAGACCCTTCGGGGTCTTTTTTTTTGGGCATAAAACTGTACTATTTGACAAAACCGTATATACTTATAGTAATTACTTAGAGGATATAATATATGGTGGGTGAATTTGGATTTATTCAAGCACAGGCTATACAGGAACCTGCAAATATTCTGTATCAGGGAAAACAGAAAAATGATGCTATAGAAAAGCCGAACTATCCTCTAGAATCAAAAGGGGATCTGAAACGTTGGGCCGTTGGCGGATCACTTTTTTTATCAGCGCTACTCGGAGCATCATCTGAAAGTACCTCAGCAGAAGTTTTAGACACCGCGAATAATCCCCCTACTGCACGCAATCGTGAAGGAAGCAACCGGCTGGTAAGCCCGACTTTAGAAGATTATAATCAAACACTTTCTGTAGATGAACTTTTTACTATTTACATTGCTCATTTCGCACTTCCGCAGGAATCAACTCCTTCTCAAGAACAGGAAGAGCAACTCCCTCCTCCTCCACCAAAAGAAACAACGGTATTTGATTTATCCACGTTCCCAACCGATGAAGATGGAGACATTCATATCATTGCAGAAATACTCTCTCCGCAACCGGCTGAAAATTTCTCCAATGAAGGCGAGCCACCAGAGGTATCGAGCGCTCAAATCCTTGCCGCTGCTGAACAGAAAGTTGAATCATGGCAGGCACGAACACCTGATGAGGTTGAGCCGGATTATATTCATACCCTTGATACACTTTGGAACGGATTCTCAATAGAAGGCACCAAGGAACAAATTAATCAGGTGTTAACAGGCCCGCTTGCCGGGTACACGCTTCAAATCAATCCTGTCCCCCGTCTTGTCCCAACGGAGCAAATGACTCCTGCCTTTTCAGCGCAAACCGGATGTGAAAATTTCTACCCGCCCAACAATCCGGCCATGCAATTGGACGGCTCGGATCAAACGTTAAACTGGGACTGGAG
>JACQMD010000023.1 GCA_016203755.1 Candidatus Roizmanbacteria bacterium | reverse complement strand
GCTTCGCGTGCTTGCCCGGGCAGCACTCATTCATGAGGAGCAACAGCCTGATACGAGAAGAGAAATTAGGAGGACATATGATTCATTGGGTCAGAAGAAGTCAAATCAAGAGACTATAACAGCAATTTACCATAGTCCTGAATAGCGCCTATTTAAACGAGCGGGAGAAGAAAAGCTAATACTCTTGTTCTACATCTATGAGGAGCTGATCAATAAGGTTCTTGCCAAACTCAACCGCTTGTGGAAATTCCGACGGCTGACTATAGCGTTCATGTATTGTTGTAATACCGTTACAAACAAAACTACGATCAAAAAATGGTGTACAGTTTGGATTATCAGAGTTGGATTGTCTTGTCATAATAAACTCTTCTCTCATTTCCCCATTTTTGTTGTCTTGTTGGTGAGGCGTGATTCGTGTTACGGCAAAGACAGCATATCCTGTTTTTTGCGGCTCGATAAACCTGATTTCATACCGGGTATTGGAATCTGTTGGAAAGCCGACAGTACCGTCTGCATGGTTAAAGTAAGATTCTGCCAGTGCGTTTTTAAAAACAGGGTTTCCTTGTAAAGCATCTTGGGCACTAACCCAAAGAGGTGTTGTCTTTTCACTTATCATCCCCGGATATCGATCGGGAGTAGTCATAACGTGGAATTATATCATGATGTCAAGGAGAATTTTACCCCTCCAACTTTGCAAACGAGCCAGTACGTTTGGCAGTGGCGAACAGTCTATGGAAACTCAACCAGGCAAGACTGAAATAGATTATGTTAAGAAACAATGCAATGCCAATATGAACTATGTTGACGGATCCGGTTAAATACGTCTGACGTGCTGCTTCAAAGATGTACGTAATCGGAAAACAATATGCAACTGTTTGTAACAGTCGTGGCAGCACCGAAATCGGATAAAAGACTCCGGTGATGGGTTGGATGATAATAATCATGCTCCACGCCATAGCCTGAAGACGCGTACCAAACCGGAATAAAATACCCATGATAAACATGCCGCACGACCAGGAGAACAAGAGTAAATTCCCATAATACAGCGGAAGCGCCCACGAGAGACGAAGTATTGAAAATCCATAGAAAAACCAGGCAAGGATTGAAAGAACAATAAATACCGCAGTTGAGCGGATGATACTTGCTATCATTTGGGCAGCCAAAAATTCTGACGTTGAAATGGGTGTCGTAAAAATATTACTTAAGTTCCGCGACCAGATATCCCGAAGCGTTGAGATGGTCAACTCTTCATTGCCCAGGCGCACCATATCCCACAGGATAAATCCCACAAGAATAGACTTGGCTTTCTCAGCCCCTGATGACTGGGCGAAGAACAGTGCAAGAAATCCGAACAATATGAGAGAGAAAAACGACCACCAGATGGTATCAACCCAGGCCTCCAGCGAGTGTTTTTGGTAGTACCATGCTTGTAACAGGGTCGATCTAATTCTTGTCCAACTCATCTTTCCCCCCTCGTGCAATATCTAAAAATACATCTTCAAGATTTGGTTTTCTAATATCAATATCGGTTAACCACACATTCCGATTGCTCAATCCAAATATGACTTTCGGGATAAGATCTTCCTTGATGTCAATACTAACTACTTGTCGCCGGGGAAACGAATGGGCGATGTTTTTTTCAGCAAGATAAGTAGCAACGGGAGCTTTTACTCCGTCGAACGTCAGGGTTAACCTCGCTGTTTTAATCCGTTTGGTCAGTCCCAGAGGAGTATCTTCAGCAACGATTTTTCCGAGGTCGAGAAAGATCACCCGATCACAAATCCGCGTCACCTCTTTCATGTCATGGCTTGTGTAGAGAATTGACAGTTGCTGTTTTTGGCGAAGCTCCTCAATGAAGGTGAGGAGTTTATCCGCAATATCAGGATCCAGCGATGCAGTCGGTTCATCCATAAGGACAAGTGCTGGATCGTTCAAGAGCGATTTTGCCAGATTGACCCGGGTTTTCTGACCTGAAGAAAGGCGATTATACGGAATATTCATAAACGGCTTTATTTCAAGCCGATCGGTAAGGAGATTAATTTTTTCATCTTCGTTTTTTACATCATACAGCCCTGCAAACACTTTTAAATTTTCATAGGGAGTGATTCGTCCCTGCAGTGAATTAAACGCAGAGGTAAAATTTATCCGTTGCAGACAATATTGCCGGTGTTTTTCAAACTCACGTCCAAAATAATGAATGGCGCCACTTGTCGGGGTGGTAATACCCATGAGTATCTGAATGGTGGTGGTTTTCCCCGCGCCATTTGGCCCGAGCAATCCGACCACTTCTCCCCGACCGATGGAGAATGAGATTTTATCAACCGCAACAAAGGTATTAAATTGTTTATAGAGATTGCTAACCTCAAGAACCGATTCATGCATACTCTCTATTGTATAAGAATGTGCGTGGATTTTAAAGAAGGGGTATTATTCTGTTGGCGGGTGACTGTCAAAAATAATTTGTGTAGGAGGTGGTTTTGTTCCAACAACTACGGTGCGGATCAGCCTTCGAAGTTCCAGAGGATCCGATATATTATAAACATAGACTCGTTTTTGAAGTGCAGGATCAAATATTTCAAGTGTTCCATAATTACAAATCCTGCCGAAAAATCCCTGGAAAAGGGTGATTGATTCGATGACATTGCATATGTATTCTTCCTCCTTTTTAAATACGATCCCCGACCGGTGGATAATCACACTTCGACGAATTTCATAATGATTTGTTCTCCATCGAAGTACGATGTATATCGTATAGCCAAGAATTCCGATCCAGAGAATGACGCGTAGTAGTGTATACCAGGGAAAAACGAAGGATGGATCGCCATCGGTAGTTGCGAGTGCGGTACCTAACAGTAAAAACAAACCATCACTAAAATAAACAATAGATACAAATAGCGTCTCAAGTACCATCAGTCGAAATAATAACACTACAACACTCTCTCGTAGAACGGTACGAGACATCGCAAGCGCCTGCCCTTTTGGTTGTGACGCCTCGGTTGCCATATGAACGTAGTATAACAGATATAGGGATAGATTTTACCCCTTGACAGGATATATGATTGTTGTCTATAGTAATAAGCCTTATGGATGATGATACGGAAGAAGCTGTACCACAAAGTGCGACCCAACCTTCAACCGATGCAGTGAACACTGCAACACAGGTCGACTTTCTGGTGAAACAATTTATCACCGACATAGAGCGGATCAGGCAACAGCTGAAAGAACAACGAGCAATGATCAAAGATGCCTATGAGAGCGATATACATTATCGTGATGTGTCCAACCAGATGAAGGAGCTGACGAAAAAGAAAAAAGAAATCCAGAAATCTCTTGGCTCACATGCTTCGGTAAAACAATCCCAGGATGAAATAAAAGCGTTAGCAAGTGAACTCAAAGAAATCGAGAAAAAACTTTCACAGTATCTGGAACAATACGTTGAAACGTATAAAAGCCGCACCATTGAAGATTCTAACGGAAATCTCAAAGAGATTGTACGCGTTTACAAACTGGTACAACGAACATCCTCATAAACATAATCCCAATCTCCGAATTTATCCGAATGCTCCGAATACGCACTAAAAATTATTTAGGATCGCTTCTGAAAATCGAGTGCGCAGGAGTTGATGCAGTAGCGAAGACCGGTTGCAGGTTTGCCATCTGCTGTCGTTGTGGGTCCATCGTGGAAAACATGACCCAAGTGTCCGCCGCAGTTTTTACACACTACTTCAGTTCTATTCATTCCGTGACTGACGTCTTCGCGTAATTCTACCGTTCCTTTCTCAACAACGTCATAGAAACTCGGCCAGCCGCTTCCCGACTCAAATTTGGTATCAGATGAGAAAAGGTTTGCTCCGCATCCTGCACAAACATACCTGCCATTTTCTTTATGATGGACAAATTTTCCAGAAAATGGCGCTTCAGTCGCTTTCTTTCGGAGCACTGCATATTGCTC
>JACQMD010000022.1 GCA_016203755.1 Candidatus Roizmanbacteria bacterium | reverse complement strand
TGTACCTCTGCTTGATCACATCCGGTACATGCCAATCACCTCCGTCTCTTTCGCTAGTATACACCCTGATATGTATGACTCGCGGGATAAAATTCATGAGAAGGAGAAAAATTATATATTGACCGTTGCATCCTTTTATTTTTATTACTACAATAAGTAGTATGAATAGTACAGCTAGGTTAGGTCCGCTTGAGCAAAAGATAATGAAGTGCTTATGGAAAAATAAAAAGGCATCGGTTCGGGAAGTTTACACCTGTCTCAACAAGACCCGAAAGATTGCCTATACCACCATCATGACCATTATGAACCGATTGGTTGTAAAAGGATTGTTGACAAGAAAAAAAAGGGGTAGGGCTTTCTACTACGCTCCTCTAAAAACAAAGGAACAAACTACCAAAGGTATAGTCAAACGAATTGTTGATACGCTGGTAAATCAATATGGACACGAGGCAGTCACCGCTTTTACCAATGAGCTGAAGAAGCACCAGTAACTATGAAAAAGGAATACCGTTATTTTTTAAGCGTGGTCGCCATTGCGCTCCTATCTATTTTCTCTCTCATACTTCTGATAAACAAGTACGCATCTTTAACATTAGAACATGTTATTGAAACATGCAATCGGATTATTACCAACCTGTTCGTATCGGGTATCCATTATATAGGATTCATCCTGACGATTCTGATTACCCTTTCTCTCATCACACTATTTGCTCGTGTAGTGTTTTCCTATATAAAAACAAGAAAAATACTGGGTGTGCTTTTGGGGGAAAGGGTCACAAGCTCGCAAAGCCAGCTAGTATCTCTGTTAAAAAAGCGTGACATACCAAAACATGCGCTTCTGATCATTAACGTACCAGAGGATATTGCCATAACGATTAACTGGTTCAATCCCCGTATTGTCCTCTCAACAGGCCTGATCAACCGGTTACCCGCTCAGGCATTGGAGTCAGTCGTACTCCATGAATACTATCATCTGAAAAACAAACATCCATTTCTTTTGGTCGTCAGTGAACTGCTAACGGCGTCGATATTTTTTATTCCGATTCTGAAAGATATCAACAAACAATTCAGATCAATTCTTGAAGATCAGGCGGATCGCTTCGTCCGTCGGATACAGAAGGATTCAGTGCCGCTTGAGCTTGCATTGTCAAAAGTAAAAAATACATATCATTTTCCTCTCTTCCCGTCTTTCTCACGTCGGAACGACTATCATTACAATCGAAAAAACGTCATAATTTCACTCGCTGTCGTGCTAACCGGCAGCATCCTCCTCACTGCTCCCGTACAAACTCATGCAGAACTTCTGGCTAAAAAGCAAGCGATGGATAACTGCAGTACTATGCAGTGCTCTCTAGACTGTGTCAACTTTTAATAGGTTGACAACAGGAGTTTTATTTACTACACTGTGTAGTAGATATGAGACAGATTCTCGTTGTTCTCCTGATTGGCGCCGCCTTTACCATCGGACTTTTGTGGCAGAGAGTACAAACTCTTGAAAACAATACGAAACCTACCGTTGCCGCAGGAAGCACTGCCAATCCCAAACCTCAGCAACCCACCGTCGGAGAAGTGGATCCAATAACCGATGAAGATCACGTGCGCGGAGACCGGAATGCACGTATTGCGCTGATTGAATACTCTGATCTTGAATGTCCGTTCTGTCAACGCTTTCATCCGACGGCACAGCAGATTGTCGATGCCTATGATGGGCACGTCATGTGGATCTATCGGCACTTTCCTCTCGAGCAAATTCACTCGAAGGCACCAAAAGAAGCAGAGGCAGTTGAGTGCGCCAATGAACTGGCGGGAAATGAGGGGTTTTGGGCATTGACTGATAAGATATTTGAGGTAAGCCCTACCAACAACGGACTGAATCTGGATGACCTGCCAAAACTTGCTGCAGAAGTGGGTATTAATCAAAATGCATTCAAAACGTGCCTTGACAGCGGGAAGTATGCGGATCATGTTGCCGCAGATTATCAGTCGGGTCTCAAATCAGGCGTTTCTGGAACACCGGGAAATATACTCCTGGACACCACAACCGGCAATAAAAAATTAATCCCCGGAGCATTACCATTTGAAAACTTCAAGAAAGAAATTGATAGCATGCTTGCGCAGTCATAACATATGAAGTATCGTCTTCAGTTAGTCATCCGTGCTATAAAACAGGTGCTGAAAGAAAAAAACCGTTTTGTTGCTTTTGGGCTATTAACGGTTACTGCTTTTTGGATTTTTGTCTCGATCCCTGTTCGACAAATTCCCGGCAACACGTATGCATTTCAACTCTCCCTGTTCTCATACGTCGATTGGGCATTGCTCTTGCTCCTTTCTGCTCTGACCGGTCTTTCGCTTACCATGAACTCTGTGATCATACGGAATGAAATAAAACGATCTCTGCGAGCTTCCACCGTCGGGAGGAGCAGTTTCGGACTGTTATCCGGCATTGCCGGCTCCCTCTTTGGACCATCAGCATCGTGCGCCTCATGTGTCAGCGCGATCTTCGGATTCCTGGGTATGGGAGGCGTATTATTTCTGTTACAATATCGACAGGCTATTGTCATAGTGTCAATACTCATTATGCTCGTAACGCTCTATTACAGTTCGAAAAAAGTGTTGGGGATTTGCGTGTTAGATACCAGAAAGATTCGAAAATAAGTATGATACAGATAATGAAAAAATTTGGAACAACCGGCATTGTGCTCCTGTTCATAATCGCTGCACTCGTTCTCGGCGCAAAGAGTCAAATATCTCTACCCTCAAATAGGTCTATTGATGTGATTCCGGCAGCTCACGCCGCTCCCGGTACAAAAGAGGCGTTTGACTATCTTTCCGGCCAGACCTCCAGCTATTGCAGCCTTGTACCCCAAACCGTTGACGGCTACGCTGATGACCAGACGCTTCAAGGTGCCTGCTGCAGTGCCATGAACTATCACCGGTATCAGGAACAGGTGGAGGGGTTAAAAAAATACAATGACATTCCGCAGATTCCCGAAGACCCCTACAACATCTCTGCCGCATTGGCAAAACAGTTATTTGCATACCAACAATTAATTACGCTCAACGAACAACAGCAGGCAGTGTACGATCAGGCAATGGAACTGTCACACGAAGGAGGACCCTGTTGCTGCAAGTGCTGGCGTTGGAGCGCGTTTGAGGGTTTGGCAAAGTACTTGATTACTAAAGAAAATTTTGATAGTGAACAAATTGCTGATCTTTGGGATCTGCTTGACGGATGCGGCGGATCCGGTCATGCCGGAGATGGTCACTAGCAATTAACATATACTATAGTTATGGACTATCCAAAAGAATGGGACGAGCTGTCCCGAAAAGAGAGAAGAAAAAAGATAAAAGAACTGAAAGAACAGAAAAGGGAAAAGAAGAAGCAAATGGGAAAAATTCGCAATTACGCAATCGGTTTGCTCGTTGTTGTTGTGTTGATTGCCGGATACGCGGTAGCAACCCGGAAAACGCCGGAGCAGAGAGAGCGTGAACAACAGGTTCAAGCAGTATCATTGGAAGGAAAGGTTGAAGAATTTGATATAGAAGGACGAGAGCACGTACCGTCCGGAACCGTGGTGGACTACAAAACAAATCCTCCCACATCCGGCGGGCATTTGGCAGAAGCGGAAAGCTGGGGAGTCTATGACAAGGAGATTGATGATAAAGCAGCGGTGCATTCGCTGGAGCATGGGGGCATCTGGATTTCATACAACGATATCAGTGATGAAGAAAAAGCATTGCTTGAAGAACTGGGTCGGTTGAATCCAGGCAGTGTGATTATCTCTCCCCGATCTGAAAACGATGATACTATTGTGGTAGCATCTTGGGGTAAAATGATGCGGCTTGAATCGGTTGACCAAGCAGTGATCCTGAAGTATATTGAAACGTATAAGAACCAGTCACCGGAGAAGTTAGCCAAGTAGCATAATGAAAGGGTACACCGATGAAAACAAAACAATTGTTTATACTAGCTGTAGTACTGATAGTTATGGGTACAGTAGTGATAGTTGCGCTGATACGTCAACAGCCAGCTCCGGTCACCGATACTCAGATAGCTTCTGATGAAGTATACTCGGATCATTACGTTGCTTACTCCGAAGAAGCACTGGCACAGGCACAGGAGAAGGGCCGGGCTGTACTCTATTTTTGGGCTTCCTGGTGCCCTACATGTCGTGTACTTGATGCAGAGCTGAAGGAACGCGGTGATGAACTGCCAGACGATGTAACTATTTTACAGGTCAACTTTGACACGGAAAAAGATCTGAAACGGCGCTATGGCATAACCCAACAACATACGCTCGTGCAGATTGATAACGAAGGAAATGAAGTAACGAAATGGATTGGAGGGAATTTTGACGTTATCTCTGGAGTAGTTTAGATATGCAAACCAAACACCAGCTAATCCTGTGATTGCTCCGATCAGTCCAGTGAGGCTGGTTGCAACAGTTACAATATTGATTGCACTTTGATTATCCATTTAACGTATTATACAAAAAAACAGGTTCTCGTCTGTTCCATCAAGTGGAGCAAGATTCAAACTTAATATACGTAAAGTGTCTTATTATAACCTGCCATTGGCAGGGATGTTGTGTATCTTTTTAATCTCCTTCCATCTTTCTCTCAGCTCACCAATATAACGAACATCCTGAAACGTATCTGTAATGGAATTATAATCTATTGTTATATTAGTCCAAGGCTCGGGGAGCACGAGGTTTTTCTGTATAACCTGACGATTGTCCCGTAATGTCGGTAAAATCGGCGTTGGGAATTGGGCAGAAGAACTTCTTAAGTGGTGACGCTTCATAACTCAAAACTTCCCGTTAAAACAAGAAAAAAACTACAAGACGATGTTATAATTTACCCAACAAGACAGCCGATATGCTCGGGGTCAATCCGGAAACTCTGCGCCGCCGGGATCGTGACGGCAGTTTCAAGGCTATCCGAATAGGAAAACCCGGTCACCGGATGTATGACGAGGGAGAGATATTGAATAAGCTCACCGTGAAAATTAAATAGAGAATTAAGAAAATTATGACAAAGCAATCAACGAGTCAGAGGTAAAAATTAAAGAGAATTTGAAGAAAGTGGGGTTTGAGGTATGAGACAAAACAGAAGCAAAATTATGAAGAAAATACCGGATAATCAAATAACTTTTTATCAATCGCCTGACGGTTCTGTAAATATCGAAGTTCTTTATGCTGAAGAAAATATATGGCTAACGCAGAAAAAAATTGCAGAGCTGTTTGATGTAGAAAGAAGCGTTATTACAAAACATCTAAAAAATATTTTTGCCGACAACGAACTTGATCAAAATTCAGTGAGTGCAAAATTTGCACATACTGCCGAAGATGGAAAAGTCTATCAGACGCAGTTTTACTCTTTGGAGGCCATTATCGCTGTTGGTTATCGTGTCAGTTCTGAGCGTGGCACGCAGTTTCGCCAATGGGCGACGGGTATTCTTAAAAAGAATATCCACAAAGGCTATGCTCTGGATAGTAATCGTATGAAATATGGCTCCCGTTTCAGCACACGGTATTTTGATGAACTCTACGAAGAAATCAGAGACATCCGTACGAGTGAACGGATGATGTATCAAAAAATTACCAACAGGGTGAGCAGTAAGAAAGTGAAAATGGGGCTAACTTCATGGTGTAAATTCCCCAACGGAAAAATTATGCCGAGTGACGTAATCATTGCCAAAAATTATTTGGACAAAAAGGAGCTTACTCATCTAAATCGTATTGGTAACATGTATTTGGACTATGCGGAAATACAGGCGGCGAGAGGGAGGGCAATGACTATGAAAGATTGGATTGAGAAACTGAAT
Source organism: Candidatus Roizmanbacteria bacterium (assembly GCA_016203755.1). Classification (GTDB taxonomy): domain Bacteria; phylum Patescibacteriota; class Microgenomatia; family 2-01-FULL-40-14; genus JACQMD01. The sequence goes on along the minus strand of JACQMD010000022.1, from coordinate 378 downwards.
GCGTTTTTGAAATTCAGCGAGTATGAGATTCTGACTAATGCGGGTAAAATTAGCCACGAAGTGGCAGAAACTCTTGCGCTGGGAGAATACGAGAAATATAAAAAAACACAGGACAAAAACTATATTTCTGATTTTGATAGAGAGGTAAAAAAACTGATTAAAGGAGAGAGTAAAACTGGAAGTAAAATAAAGAAAAATAAGTAACTGTAAGATTTAATTGTTGCAAATTCGCCATAATTAAAGATGAGAATAAAAATATAAATGACCATGTAACGCGGCCACCGGATGTATGACGAGGGTGAAATATTGAAAAAGATTTCAGAAAGCAAAAAATAGTAGTTATTAGAGAGAATTTAGAATACACCTATGGATTTAGAT
>JACQMD010000006.1 GCA_016203755.1 Candidatus Roizmanbacteria bacterium | reverse complement strand
GGCTAAACCCTAGTGGCTAGTGGCTTATGCAAACGTTTCTTCTCGAAATTGTTACTCCTGACCGGCTTGTCTACTCCGAAGAAGTGGAGCAGATTACGGTGCCATCCGAAGAAGGACAGCTCACAGTATTGCCTCATCATACACTATTATTTGCAAATCTTGTTGAAGGAGAAGTAATTATCCGCCATAAAGGAGAGGATCATTTTTTAGCAATTGGTGGCGGATTTGTTGAAGTGATGAAGGAAAAAGTACTGGTTATGGTATCACGTGCATATCATGCAACAGAGCTCAACGAAGCAGCAATTGTCAAAGCAAAAGAAAAAGCAGAACAGGCAATTGCCGCGGGCGTAACCGGCGATGATCTCCACGCAGCGCAAGCGTTGTTACGAAGCACGCTGGTTGACCTCAAAGTCCTCAAAAGGAGAAAACGGTACACTGTTTAAAATTATTGCTCCCTCTACAAGTGATATTCTTGTTTCCTGAAAGACAGCTTAGCTACTCTATTTTTTTAAGCGCAAAATTGCCCCTTACATTTTCGTGTATAATTGCGCCACGATGATTGCCGATACAGAAACAATACAATTTGCCCTCCGGTATGAAACGACCCGGCATTTGCGGTCTCATCAATCTGTCCGGGAAGTCGTACGATTTGTTCATGATAATCCAGATGAACTGGACCAGCGTATTTTAGAGTTTGGTGATGTTTTTAATACTTTGGATACCTTTATTAATTCGCCCACATTCAATCCAAAGTATCACGGGAATGTTGTTAAACTTCGCGATACACTGGGCAGCCGATCGCTGTTGCCTCTTTCTCAAGTCGTTGAGGCATGCAACATGCCGGGTAGGTGGGGGAAAGATGTATATGCTAACGTTAGTCAAACGTATGATGAGATTGATCAGATGATTGAGCAAAACCAATGGCTTACTAATGATGAAGACCATACAGAAGAAACGAGATGGCTATCGAACTCTCTCTTACGAGGCTACTCTTTGTTTCTAGAAAAGTATCTGCAGAATGAAGGAGTAAACTATCAGTTCCAGCGCGCATTTGAGGAAGTACTCCATACCCATCATCAGAAATCAACGTTATATCAGGATGTTTTTCCGTCCATGGTAGCGAACTATCAACAATATTCTCCTCGTGTCGCGCGAAATGTTAAAAGAGAACAGCATATTAAAGATTTGGTCAGAACTGCCCGCGATTTATCGGCAGTCCAGCCTCGATATGCCAGTCCTCTTGAGAGAATGGTGGCTGATGATATGCTTCCCTTTGATTTTGATGCAAACCTTGAAAAAGCAGGAATGTTGGATGGACTAGAAAATACCGGTATTTTACCTCCGTACGATAGATCTGGGAAACCAGCAGAATATGACCTCTCCTATGCAAACTACTATTTTTCCCGTGAGGAAGCATTACGGCTTTTATATTTCGGAGTAGCAATCGGCAATTGTCCCATATTAGCCTATAACGTTACTCCTCAAAACTCAGACAATTTTTTTAAAAGTCTAAAAGATGAATTTAATCCTCCTCATTTTGGATCTAATGACCATCTCAGATTGACGGGAATTATGTCAACATTAGAAGAAGTGGGTATGGTATCAGTACCGGTTAGTCCCAACCCTTATAATTCCCGGGTGGATGAAGAAGCAACTGAGCAATGGAGTGAGACCCACATCGCTGAAATACATAGGTATAATAGTGATATTGAACGATATCAACAGGCAGTTAGCTATTTAGAAATTGGAGCTACCTTAGGTAGTACTTTTCAGGTGCGTGAGCATGTTCGGCGTTTCTATGGTGAACGCTAAGGGATAAATTTGCCAGTTGCTAATTTGAGTCAATTTACGTATACTACATTCCCGTGAAGACGAAATATATTTTTATAAGTGGCGGCGTCATCTCGGGCCTCGGAAAAGGAATAACCGCCTCCTCAATTGCTTTACTTCTGCAGGCTGCAGGATATCGTGTAACCCCGGTCAAATGTGAGAACTATCTCAATGTGGACGCAGGGACTATTAATCCCATTGAACACGGCGACCCGTTTCTTTGTGAGGATGGGAACGAAGCCGATATGGATCTGGGCAGCTACGAAAAATTTTTGGGAAAAGATTTGGGCCGGATCAACTTCATCACGCTTGGACAGGTGTATCAGACGGTGATTGACCGTGAGCGTCGGTTTGAGTACAAGGGTGAGGACGTTGAGGCAATTCCTCACATCACCGACGAGATTCAAGATCGATGGGAACGCGCCGCAAAAGCAACCCGGGCAGAAATTGTGGTAGTGGAGCTGGGTGGCACTGCAGGAGAATATCAAAATATTTTTTATTACGAAGCAGCCCGTATCCTTTCCCTCAAGAGTCCCGGCAATGTGTTGCATGTGCACGTGGGGTATATGCCTACACCGCCGCATCTGGGTGAGCCCAAAACGAAGCCAATCCAATTGTCGGTCAGGACGCTTAACTCAATGGGGATACAACCCAATTTTATTGTTGCCCGGTCAGAAAAACCCATGGACCAGCGACGGAAAGACCGGTTTGCGCTCTTTTGCAATCTTCAGCCCGATGATATCGTTTCAGCATACAACTGTGAAACAGTGTATGAGGCACCGCTTATCCTCAAACAGCAACATCTGGATGATAACATTCTCAAAAAACTGGGGCTTACCAGAAGGCGCGATGATACCGCTGAGTGGCGTTCTTTTATCGGCCGGGTTAAAAAGATCAAAGCATCGGGAAAAACGGTTACCGTTGCAATTGTTGGGAAATACTTCGCAACCGGTGAATATCAACTCCGCGACTCATACGCAGCCCTTTTTGACGCGCTGCAACATGCGTCGTGGTATCACGGCGTTAATATTGTTACCAAATGGATCGATGCGGAAAATGTTGAAAAGCGGGGACCGGAAAAATACCTGAACGATCCCGGGATTAATGGGATTATTGTTCCGATCGGGTGGGGAATACGGGGCGCTGAGGGTATGATACAGGCTGCTGGTTTTGCCAGAAGAAAACGAATTCCTTACTTAGGATTATGTTACGGGATGCAGCTGGCGTGCATTTCGTATGCGCGCGAGGTGATTGGATGGAAGGATGCAAATACCACCGAAAACGATACCAGTACGAAACATCCGGTTATCCATCTGATGCCTGCACAGGAGGAATTTATGAAGCGGCGGGCATACGGAGGGACCATGCGGTTGGGCGCATGGAATGCAACGGTGAAAAAAGGGACTATTGCATGGGACGCATATGATACGCACAAGGGATTTATCAATAAAACTACCGGCCTTACTTCAGAGCGTCATCGGCACCGGTATGAATTTAATGATGAGTTTATGAAGGATTTTGAAAAAAATGGTCTGGTCGTTTCTGCCCGATCAACCGTTGAGAATTTAGCTGAGATCATTGAACTTCCCCGTAATGTTCATCCGTTCTATTTAGGTACACAGGGTCATCCCGAATACAAGTCCCGCCCCCTCAAACCGCACCCCATTTTTATTGAATTTATTCGAGCGTGTCTGAAGAAGTGAATTAAAATCTGCAATTGACATTGATGTTATAATCTGTATTATAGTATCATACATCATATGGTAGGAGAAAGAAGTTGTATTCATCCATTTATAGAAAAAACACAGGAAGCATTTCAGAAGGGTGTTTCATTGAGAGATGCGTTGGGAACCATTAAGGACTACCAAGAAAAGATGAATGGTTTGGTTACCCATATCAATCAGGAAGCTGCAATTCCTCACGCACTTGCATTAAGCACGTTGGGACTCGGGCTTATTGTCGCAAACGAATACGCCCGTTCACACGGTGTGTCATTTTTACCTGATACGCGTAATATTGTAGGATTAGTACCTGTTGCATCAATTTCTCCTGCCGATAATGAAACACTGTGGAACGAGCTTGATGATGCACTAATCAATGACAGAGGAAAAGCAAATGAAATCGCACATAAATTAAACAAGAGATACAATTTACCCGAAGACGGCGTAGATTTAGAAGAGTAATATTGTTGGCATTGTATAGGATTTTGTTTTCCCTCAGAGTAGAAATTAGCATATCCATTGTGGTACAATACACCCTATGTCAGTCATAGCAAAACATAACGACATTCCGTTTCATGTGGGTGATACCATTCGTGTTCACTATCGTATCATTGAAAAAGAAAAGATTGCCGGTAAAACCAAAAAGTCTGTCAAAGAAGAGATAAAAGAACGCGTGCAGCCGTTTGAAGGAGTGGTAATGGGTGTTCGGGGAGTAGCCGAAAACAAATCATTCACTGTCCGGCGAATCGGCGCTGACAATATCGGTATTGAGCGGGTATTTCCTCTTATTTCACCGTGGAT